>CBIHLX010000001.1:0-48193 GCA_966210935.1 uncultured bacterium
CTATGACCCGCGGGTCCTCTACACGTAAACGTTCGGACGACCGAACCGCTAACGACTCTCATACAAAATTAAATACACGTTTATAGAAGGAGTTTTATTTTGGGAACGAATAAACACACTATCAAAATCTACTGGGAACAGGTCCGTAAGTACAGGACTAGCTTTTTCATTATGCTGATCTGTATTCCAGCAGGTGCTCTACTTATTGACACCTTGCTGCCCTATTTCTTCAGTCAGGCGATTGGCGGCCTAATCGACAGAGATGCGGCAATCATTCAAACTAGTCTTCTTGCAGCAGCGGCAGTCGGCATAGGGGGTGCGGCCGCCAACCTTATCGGTTTTCAGGCGCTTACTCGCCACGAGGCAAGCGTCAGAACTCAGCTCTCTAATGCAACTTTTGAGAGGCTGATATCAAAAGACCTTCAATTCTTTGTCAATGAAAAAGTAGGCGCCCTCACAAGCCGCTTCATCGACTTCGTCCGGGCGGAAGTTGCCCTACAAGACCTCTTGGTTATTCGCACGCTCGGCTTTGTTCTATCAGTAGGTACCGGTCTTGTTATTCTCGCCACTCAATCCTTCATCATTGCCGGCATTGTCCTCGCGCTTATTGCAGCCCTGGTCGCGCAGGTAAAGTGGAGCATTAAAAAGCGCGCACCTTGGCGTCATGAACGTAAAACACTAGCCGGCGAAGTAAACGGCAGCGTTGCCGATGCGGTTACCAACAACCTTGTTGTGAAAACATTTGCAGGCGAGCAAACTGAAATCGAAACTGTAGCGACGAAAAATAAACGTTTTCAGGAACTATTCATCAAAGATATCAGTTTTATCATGTACGAAGGATCTGGGCGTGTCGCATTAATGGCCATCACCCAGATCATTGCCATTAGCATTTCAGCCTACCTCGTATTCCATGGACAAATGGATGTAGCGGCTGCGATTTTTACACTCACTTACCTGCAGCGCATTGCATCACAGATCTTTATGCTTGGTGACATGCTGAACGGCTACGACCAGGCGCTCCTTGAGGCCGCCCCAATGAGCGAGATCCTCATGAAAGAGACAGCCGTGAACAATAAGCCGGGCGCCTTAGAGCTAAAAGCCAAAAAAACACCAATTGAACTACGTGGTGTATCCTACAGATATAGCGACAGTACCGATAACGTCCTCAGTGATATCGATCTTGCTATTCCAGCTGGTCAAAAAGTCGGTCTTGTTGGTCATTCCGGCGCAGGCAAAACTACTATTACCCACCTTCTACTTCGCTTCGCTGATGTCACGGACGGCGGCATCTTTATTGGCAACCAAGACATTCGTGACGTCACTCAAGAAAGCTTACGCCAGGCCATTGCCTACGTCCCACAGGAGCCCATGCTCTTTCACCGCAGCTTGCGCGACAACATAGCCTACGGCAAACCCGATGCTACCGATACTGAAATTCGTAAGGCTGCGATGCAAGCGAACGCCATTGATTTTATCGAGAAACTGCCGGACGGCCTCGACACAATGGTTGGCGAGCGCGGCGTTAAGCTAAGTGGCGGACAACGTCAGCGTATTGCCATCGCTCGAGCTATTCTCAAGGATGCGCCGATTCTAATTCTCGACGAAGCAACCAGCGCGCTTGATAGTGAAAGCGAAAAACTCATTCAGGATGCACTTGAGAAACTTATGAGGGGGCGTACTAGTATTGTTATTGCCCATCGTCTCTCAACAATTGCCAAACTTGATCGCATCATCGTCCTCGACAAAGGCAATATAACTGAAGACGGCACCCACACCGAGCTCCTAGCCATGAAGGGCACTTATGCTAAGCTCTGGTCACACCAGTCCGGTGGCTTTATCGAAGAAGACTAACCCGCATTGCATTAACCCTACAAATTAATACGGGTCGGGATTCGCGCAGGGTTTATCTTGGAACCCTCAGCCCCTTGCAGTGGACGTTGCTTTTTCATGTATAGTAAGTTACCCTTATGGCATCGCTCCTGGGAACCCAAAGGTTCCGCCGTCTCAAGCGGCGCGATACGCACATCATAGTTAGGGGGATATATGCCAATCGAAAGGGACGCAAGCGGGCACAGTATTTACACGCCTCTTCGCACAATTGTTACCGCGCATCCGTCAGACTTCTTCCGGGACAAACCCGAAGAGTACGTACGACGCACGGAACGAGCGCAGAAGAAGGTGTGTGATGCAATTCGCTTCGCCGAACGTCCCCTCTCTGGTCTCGGAACATGCCATGAATTCGCCATCGACCCAATGTCGTCAAAAAGCGCCGTTGGACAGCTGGCCGACTTCGCTAACACCTACGATGATCGTCGTGCCAAAAAAGTACGGGCACAACGGCATCGCGAAGCAACTGTTGGCCTTGCGCCGCACGAGCATCGACTTCGCTCTCCGCAGAACCTCTTCCGTCGCCGCTCGATTCTCTTCGGAGGACGAGACATTCCCGTGGATTTTTTCAACCGTAAGGTCCATGTGAGTGAAATCGATCAGTTTGTCCAGCAGATGCGCTGGACTCTGATCGAAGAAGCAATCGAAGAGATGTACGCTAGCGGCAAACTCGAGTTCGTTGGTGACATCTGGTCCGTCCGCGTGTCCGACATGGACGCCCATCGCCTAAGCACCCAAAGGTCGAGTCGCGTTAAGCGTGATGACCGCTCATGGCACGGACGACCCAATCGGGATCGTAGCCGCGTAAAAGTGGCTCCCTAGCTTACACCCCGGCGCTAGTTGAAAAGCGTAGATGAGGATGACGCCGATACGGCCGACTCTCCTACCAACGACTAGCGACGGGGTGCTTCGCTGCCCATTAAAAACAGGCGCCAATCGGCACCTGTTTTATTTTTTGTAGCAATCAACTACTTATTAGCATCGACATTAAGCTGCTTTGGCTCATCCTGATTCTTACCACCCGGACGGGTCTCTTCGGCACCCGTTTGCTGCTGAGTGTCTGCACCGTGGTCTGATTCGACAGTAGCAGTATCTTCTTCAGCATCACCGCCCGCGGCTTCGTTGGCTGCCTGGAGTGCACTCGGCTCATAGACGTTCGCCACAACGAGACTAGTGTCCTGCTCAATATCGGCGTACTCAACACCCTGTGGTAACTTGATGTCAGCAAGCGTTATCTTGTCGTCGGCCGATTCGAGCTCTACGATCGAGATTTCAAGTGCCTCCGGAAGATTTGCCGGGAGTGCACGAACCTCAATCTTCTCCAGCGCCTGAAGCACGACGAGGCCGGCCTTTTCGGCAGCACTTTCACCTTCACCGGTAAGGACAACTGGTACTTCCGTGACAATTTTCTCATTCTGCTTAATAGTATGAAAAGCGACGTGACGAACCCGATGTTTGATCGGGTCGATGTCAATTGATTTAATGATGGCTAACTTCTTCTTACCGCCAATCGTCAAGTGCACCGGTGAGTGCTTGCCGGCGGCATGTGCCACCTTGGTTGTTTCCACCAGCTGTGACTGTGTCGCGATCGGAGTGGCCCTACCGCCATACACGACACTCGGCACAAAGCCACCGCGCCGCAAGGTAGCGACCTTTTTACCAGTTACTGTTCGTTCGTCCAGCGTGAGTGAAATATCATTCATTCTTCTATGTTCTCCCTTCAGTGGTTGGTAACACGTACTCTTATTATACCATTCATAGGAGAGCATGCTAAAATAGAACCAATATGATACCCGGCGTTGATCTGATCGAATTTATTAAGTGGGCGAGCATCTTGGGTGTTGCCCTTATTGTATTTGCTGAATCTGGACTGTTAATTGGCTTCTTCCTTCCTGGTGACAGTCTGTTATTTACAACTGGTTTCCTCATTCACGCCGGACTCCTGCCCTTCAATATCCACCTTGCAGTACTGATTATCTTTATCGCGGCAGTTATTGGCGATAGTGTTGGTTACACCTTTGGTCGCCGGCTTGGTCCGCACGTCTTTAAAAAGCCAGACGCTCGCCTGTTTAAGCAGGAGTACGTCCAGCGCGCTCAAGAGTTTTATGAGAAACACGGTCCAGTTACGATCATCATCGCCCGCTTCGTTCCAATTGTCCGCACTTTTGCGCCGATTGTTGCCGGCGTTGGCAAGATGGACTACCGCCGCTTCCTAGCGTATAACATCATTGGAGGTGTTCTCTGGGCAGCTGGCGTCACCTATCTTGGCTACTTCCTTGGTGCATGGTTTGAACATATGGGCCTTGAGATCGATCATGTTCTTCTGCCAATTATTGCTGCGATCGTTATCATTTCAGTCCTCCCTCCAGCCATCCATATTCTCAAAGAAAAGAAGAATCGTGATGCACTTATGGCAAGCACCAAGCGTCAACTTGCTATCCTGTTCGGTCGTAAATAAGTAGCTCTGCCGCAAAAGAAAGACCGCTCCTATTTCAGGAGCGGTTTTAGATAGCGGCCAGTAAAGGACTTCGGATGCTTAGCAACCGCCTCGGGCGTACCCTCAGCCACAACAACACCGCCACCCAAGCCACCCTCGGGTCCCATATCGATGATATGGTCGGCCGTTTTAATGACATCAAGATTATGCTCAATAATGACCATACTATTCCCACCCTCGACGAGCTTCTGCAAAATAGCCAGAAGGCGCTTAACGTCAGCACTGTGCAGGCCGGTCGTTGGTTCGTCGAGAATATAAAGTGTCTTGCCAGTAGCCCGGCGCGATAGCTCGGTCGCCAGCTTAATACGCTGCGCCTCACCCCCACTAAACGTCGTTGCCGGCTGACCAAGGCGAATGTAACCAAGGCCAACCTCGACAAGTGTTTCAAGCTTACGAGCGATTGCAGGTACATTCTCAAAGAAACCAGCCGCCTGCTCTACCGTCATCTCAAGAACGTCGCTAATTGTGGCGCCCTTGTATTTAATTTCAAGTGCTTCACGGTTGTAGCGCTTCCCCTTACAGACGTCACAGGTCACATAAACATCAGGTAAGAAGTGCATCTCAATTTTAATCACCCCATCACCCTGACAATTTTCACAGCGACCACCCTTAACATTAAAGCTAAAGCGTCCGGCTTTATAGCCGCGAATATTCGCTTCCGGCGTTGCCGCAAAGAGTTCACGGATCGGCGTAAATACGCCGGTATACGTAGCCGGGTTAGAGCGCGGCGTACGGCCGATTGCGGACTGGTCAATGACAATTGCTTTGTCTAGATGGTCAATACCTTCAATGTTTTCATGAGCGCCGGGCACCGTCTGTGCACGGTGTAGGCGTGCCGACAGCTCCTTGGCCAGGATGTCGTTGACGAGCGTCGACTTACCACTACCACTGACACCGCTAACGACCGTCATAACACCAAGTGGAAATTCAACATCGATACCTTTTAGGTTATTTTCGCGTGCGTCACGGATAATGAGTTTGCGATCCATTTCAATAGTACGGCGCTTTTTTGGCACATCAATTTTCTCTGTTCCAGCAAGATAGCGACCAGTCACACTGTTGCTATCATTTGCCACCTGTTCAGGCGTACCTGCCGCCACCACCGTACCGCCATTTACACCAGCACCAGGGCCAATATCAAGAAGGTAATCAGCTTCACGAATCGTGTCTTCGTCATGCTCCACAACGAGAACCGTATTCCCAAGGTCACGTAGTCGCTTCAATGTACCAATCAAGCGATCATTGTCGCGCTGATGGAGACCGATTGACGGCTCATCAAGAACATATAGCACTCCCTGCAGGCCAGAGCCAATCTGCGTCGCAAGTCGAATACGCTGCGCCTCGCCACCAGAAAGCGTATTAGCCGCACGGCCAAGCTCAAGGTAGTTGAGACCGACATTACTCATGAAGCCCAAGCGCTCTGTAATCTCCTTCATAATCTGACGAGCAATCACCATCTCCTGCTCAGACAATGTAAATGAATTAACAAAAAGATCGAGCGCCGCATCAACGCCAAGATTACAAATATCCATGATACTCAGGCCATGGACAGTAACGGCCAACACCACTGGCTTCAAACGAGCACCGTGGCAGGCGTGACACTGACGCTCGCGCATAAAACGCTCAATGTCTTTACGCATAAATTCACTATCGGTTTCTTTGTGACGACGTTCAAGATTTGGGATTACCCCCTCGTAGACCGACTCGAAACGACGACCACCACCAAGATCAACTGCATATTTTTGGCTCCCTGTACCGTAAAGTACCTTCTCAAGATCATCAGCAGACAACTCGCGAACCGGTACCTGCACGCTAAAGCCATGTGCTTCAGCGACCTTGGCAAGGCGCTTCATATACCAAGCATCGCTATTTACACGGTTATAAGGACGGATCGCTCCCTCGGCAATTGTCAGGTTTGGATTGAACACGAGCTCTGGATCGATTTCAAGACGACTCCCCAAACCAGTACACACCGGACAAGCACCTTGCGGCGAGTTAAAGCTAAAGAGGCGCGGCTCAAGCTCGGGAATGTCCTCGGCAGGGTGATCAACACAGGCGTACCGCTGACTGTAAACCGTCACCCTATCACCGTCGACATCAAGCACTTCAACGACGCCGTCGGCCAGTTCGAGTGCTTGCTCTACCGACTGTGTAACGCGACCGATAACATCAGGTGCCATGACGATACGATCGACGACAATTTCAATGTCATGCTTGTAGCTCTTCTGGAGCTCTGGGAATTCATCAAGTGCATAGACAACTCCATCTACGCGCGCACGAGCAAAGCCAAGACGACGGTACTGTTCTGGCACATGCGCAAACTCACCCTTCTTGCCTTTAACAATAGGTGCGAGCAGCATTAGACGCGCACCTGACTCGCCCTTCATGATCTCATCGATAATAACCTGAGGCGTCCGACGTGCAACCTCTTTGCCACAAATTGGACAATGCGGTACGCCAATTCGTGCATACAGTAGACGCAAATAGTCATAGATTTCCGTCACCGTCGCAACGGTTGAGCGCGGGTTGCGACTAGTTGACTTTTGATCAATCGAGATAGCAGGACTCAGACCCTCGATACTGTCGACGTCTGGCTTGTCCATAATACCCAGAAACTGGCGCGCGTAGCTACTAAGGCTTTATACGTAGCGACGCTGCCCTTCGGCATAAATAGTGTCAAACGCAAGGCTTGACTTGCCGCTGCCTGACAGGCCAGTAATTACCACTAGCTTGTCACGAGGAATTTCAACACTTACGTTTTTGAGATTGTGCTCACGAGCACCAGTAACACGAATAAACTCTGGCATATTAACTAATTATACCATTTTTTATCAGCAAGTTTCTAGCTACGACTCAAGCTGTCGGGTATACACCACGACGCGGTGGTCATACGTTTGACTGTCGGCTAGCCATTTGCCAGCACATGTCATAAGATTAAGCCCCCGCTCCACGCCCTCGTATGATTGCAATACGGTGCGCATATCAAGTTTCTCAAGTGGCACCGATTCCACATAGACCACCTCATACGCCAGAATCGCACCGCTGCCTTTTTCAAGCCGCACACTATCGCCCGGCTTCAACGTATCCAGATAAGCAAAAACCCCTTTGCGCGTTGCTCCTGACGCATGCCCATCAATAAAAACCGCACCCTTCTCGCCCGGCTTCACACCTTCTGCATACCAGCCGGTGTCATCTATATGATAAGGCGCCTGCATGGTGCCATCCGTGTTCACTCCCATCGGTAGAATCCGGGCCGCCACCGACAGACGGTTGATATACAAGGCCCGCGGCAGTGATGGCTCTACGGTATAACGTGCCAGTACGTCATTTGGTAATGTTGCTTCCTCTTTCCCCTCTCGCTCGCTTGACCATACACCGTTAGCCACATCTTGAGCCTGAGTATCAACCCAGTTACTTGCGGCACCCTGCCGATATTTCAGCCAATAGTACGTACTCGCACCACCTGCCGCAATCGTAGCAACTACAAGTATGACCAGTACGCTCCTGCGCCAGGTGCGCTGCCGGCTTAATGGGGTGCTAGCCTGAGGAGGAGATTGGTATCGAGAGATTCTTTTCATATACGCCGAAGTGCTTAATTTGCCGTCCTTGTGCTTGATTATAGCAACATCTATTCCATCTATCGTGCTTATCGTTGCATCTCGTGAAGTGCCTCTGTTATATTCAAGCTAGATCAAGGGAATATATGAAAAAACAAGCGCTTATTATCACCATTCTCGCTATTACCATTCTGCTAGCAGAGACAGATCTCTCCAGTGATCTTCTCTTCTTCTTCCTAGTTGGTGCAATCCCCGGCACGAGCTATAGCCTGTCATCAAACACTATGCTTACACTCATCACTATCGCCTCGGGCTTAGTATTATTTCGCCAGCCATTTGTCTGGTCAATCTTCCAGTACAGCGTCAGGACACTCGGTAGACACCTCAACGACACTAAAGAGCGCCTTTTAAAGCGCCCTCTTGGTCAAATCTAGTCGTCACTCGATTGATCTAGTGTTTCAACGGGCATGATACTCTCAGCCCACAACTGCAATTCCTGGAGGATAAACTGCTTATTCTCATCGCTCTCAGTCGTCGCTAACTTCTGTAGCGCCTTGATAAATCGTGGCAACTGAGCAGTGACACGCTTAGCGCGCCACGCTTCCCAAGCACGCGCCTCCGTCTCGCTCAAGCTTTTAGGGTAACTACGTGCCTTGTAATGAAGCAGCAGAGGGTCGAGCCGCTCGTCATTGAAATCGGGGTGATAATCCGACAACTCACGCTCATCGGCACTGCGTATTGACTGAATCCGAAGACGATCACGGTCATCGACAAAACCATCATATAGTTGCGCCTCAGGATCGGGCGATTTTTCAAAATCAGGTTTATTCTCAAACGCAGTACGGACATTCTCGGCAAAATGTGGCGCCACCACGAGGGCTGCCTTATGCCTTTCGATCGTCTCAAGATCCAGTGAAACCTTCTCCCATCCGCCTTCCTGCTCAAGCACGCCTAGCGGAGCAACCGCCGGAGACTTATTGAGATGAATTTCTTTAACATTAATTTTTAGGAAATTATCTTCTTGGCGCTCATTCCAAGTTGCGTATATCTTCTGTCGCAACTCATCGGCCGACAACCCTACGCACGATGTCGGATCATAGCGCAGATCGTAAACAATAACACTACCGTTTCGACCAGCCGTCAGCGGAAAGGCAACGGTCGCCTTATTAAACTCCGCATCATAACGTCCGCTCACATAAACGAACGGCTGCTTATTCTCAAGATTAACCAGTTTTTTAACTTCGTTTTTATCACGCATCTTGAGTAAGTACTCATAAAGCTGCGGCTGTTTCGTACGAATCAATCCTGTCACCGCAATCAGCGCTTCAACATCGCTCAACGCGTCATGCGCCTTTAGATGATCGATGCCATTCAGCTTCGTTAGAAGCTCCAGCTTGTTAACCGCCTTGCCGTCAATTACAGGCCACTCAATCCCATCTGGGCGCAGCGCACGTGTCATACGCGTCACATCAAGCAAGTCCCAGCGCGAGCGACCATCTTTCCAGGCCCATTCATATGGATCATAGAAGTTGCGCCATAATAGGTGACGAATAAATTCATCGTCAAAACGAATGTTATTAAAACCCACTGCAATCGTATCAGGTGTAAAGATTTCGTCCATCAGAAGCTTGGCAAACTCTGCTTCCGTATAACCGTCGGTTACTGTCTGCTGCGGGGTAATGCCAGTCACCATTAAAGCCTCGGGGCTTGGCAACGTATCGTCATTGAGCTTTACAAACAAATTATAAGGCTCGCCAACAGGATTTAGCTCCATGTCAGTGCGCTGACCCGCAAACTGCATAATGCGATCATTGCGTGGATCAAGCCCGCTTGTCTCAAGATCGTAGAAAAAGAATGTTTTACCCATTACCTTCAGTATAACACCGAGAAAGATTAAAGTATTCGGTCAATAAACCACCCAGTAAGAAGGGGGAGTTTTATTGCTCAAGCAACGTGAACTCACGTTCACCGATACGAATGAGGCTTGCGCCCTCGGCGCCCATGCGACGAAGCTCGTGGCTAATGCCCATCTTTTTCATAATGTCACGAAGACGATTCACAGCTTCGTAGTTGTCTAAATTAGTACGACGAGCAAACTTCTCAATCTTATCGCCGCTCACAACATACACCTGCTCGTCTTGATCAAGAGCAACAGTCCACGCTTCGGCTAGCTGACCCTCACTCAGGCCAATTACCGGAAGGTCTTCGCTATCCTCATCCTCTTCAAGCGCTTCGCGCTCCATTGCACGGGCCGCTTGCACCTTAGTACGCAAAGCACGTAAGACTTCAATCAAGCCCTTATGCGCATTGGAAGAAATCGCAAAGATTTCAGCATCCTTACCTGCAACCTCACGAACGGCGTCTGTTTGCATTTGAATAATATCGTCATCAAGGCCTTCGGTTTTTGTCAAAGCAATCACTTCTGGACGATTCAACAGCTCAGGACTATAAGAGGCAAGTTCCATTCGAATTGTTTGATATGCCTTAGCAATATCATCAGTGTAGGCATCAATCAGGTGCAATAGCACCGCTGTACGCTCAACGTGACGCAAGAAAGCATCGCCAAGCCCCTTCCCCTGGCTCGCACCCTCAATAAGCCCCGGGATATCAGCAACGAGGATAGCCCCATCGTCTACATTGGCAACACCAAGGTTAGGCGACAGCGTTGTAAAGGCGTAGTCGGCAATTTCCGGACGAGCATTGCTTACCACCGACAGGAATGTCGACTTTCCTGCATTCGGGAAACCGACGAGACCGACGTCAGCAAGAAGCTTGAGCTCGAGCTCCGCTTCATAAACATCGCCCGGCTCACCTAGCTCGGCCATACGAGGCGTCTGGCGTACCGATGACTTAAAGTGTGCATTACCAAAGCCACCATCACCGCCCATAGCGACAACAACGCGTTCACCATTCCTTGTCAGATCAGCAATAACCTTACCGTCACGCTTAACGAGCGTACCCATCGGTACCTTCACGATCAGATCATCACCCGACTTGCCACGGCGGTTGGATTTACTGCCATTGGCACCATGCTCAGCCTTGAGCTCCGGCTTGTAGCGGAAATCCACCAAGGTATTCAGATTCTCGGTTGCCTCAAAAATAACGTCACCGCCTTTGCCGCCGTCGCCGCCATCTGGGCCACCTTTATCGACATAGATTTCATGACGAAAGCTTACTGCGCCATTGCCGCCTTTGCCTGCCTGAATAAAAACTTTTGCTGTATCTACAAACATCTTTAGATCATTATAGCAAAATCGCCCCTGTTAAGATAGGGGCGATCAGATAAGCATGAAAAGTTGGGTTTAGTGGATGTAGGAGTAGGCGCCAACGTTGCCAGCAGGAATGATGCGGCCAGACACGATATTGAAGCCACCACCAACGACATAAGCGTTCATTTCACTGATAGCTAAGTCGCCGTTTGGTCGGATCTCTTCGACTATACCAACGTGGCCATAGTAACCACTGCGGTCCTGAATGACTGCACCTACAGACGGCGTACCGTTAACGACGTAACCGTTAGCTGCCGCACGCGATGCCCAAGTATTAGCATTGCCAAGGCTATTATCAATACGAAGACCAAGTTCAACACGACGGTCATAGACGTAGGCAGTACAGTTACCATAAGCATAGCCATTACCACTGTACATTGGGGTACCAACCTTGATGCGCCATGTGTCACCACCAAACCCAGCGCCATAGCTTGCACGGTATGTAGTGGTTGTAGTAGGAGCGGTAGCACGCGGGGCTACGTAGCCAGGGCGTTCATTGTTTGGTAGATTACCGCCAGGAATAATAATTCGCGTGCCGACACCCAGCCCATTTAGCTCAAGGTCATTGAAAAGTACGATATCCGCAGCGCTTGCACTATATTTGCTCGCGAGGCTTTCAACCGTGTCACCATTTTTAACAGTGTAGAGTACGCCGTTGACTGGAAGAATCTCTAGCTGACGACCTGGTTCAAGTGCATCAGACGATAAGCTATTTGCCCACTTAATCGTGTCAGCAGAGACACCGTATTGCTGCGCAAGCGCGCTAACAGTGTCACCCGCCTGAGTAGTGTGGTGACGCATCTTACGGTCGCTGGCTGTCGGCTGGACAATCTGCGGCTTAGTAATTACATTGTTTGTACTCGTTTGCGCTAACTCACTCTCCACACTGAGAGAAATTGATAGGCTGGCAAGGTTAGGTGCTACGGCAAGGCTCGCACGTTCAGCGATCTGTGCGGCAACATTTGTCGCTACCAATTGGTCAATCGATGGCTGCTCGCGTAGTGTCGCTTGAGTCAGCACTGCAGGTTGCGCATTAACTGCATTAGCAACGCCATCATCGATCTGCTGAGGCGGCTGGTAGCCAATTGCCACCATAGACATAACTAGCAAGAAAACACCGGTATATGCCGCAACTGTTGTCGACTTAGGGCCACGCACACGTCGCTTATGAGCGATTTGGGGACGAGGTAATACCTGCTGTCGTAATTGGGCAATTGTGGCTTGAGATGAACTCGCGCCAGCTGGTTGATTACGAATAATCGTTCTCCTGCCATCGCATTACTGCAAAGGCGTCTACCTTACTCTGTCTTTCTTCTTGTTTCAAGAACGGGGTACTTTTGTCGACCGATTTCATTAAATGATATTAGGTGAAAAGTTCTTAGTTCTGTACCCGTACGACATTTGTCGGTAGGCTCATGTATGGACCATCTTCCCACTCGCACATGAAGCTTGTTGGCTTCATTAGTAGTTGATCGCATAAATGTGCTGTACTTCATTTTAGCAAGCGTTGCAAGAAGTGTCAATTTATTTTATAAAATATTAATATTGTCAAATTTCTAAGGAATTGCACATTTAACATGACAGTGGTTTTTAATATTCGCCTGATGCTCCTCGTCTGTTCGACCGAAATAAGTCACATCGTCATCACCACTGAGGAAATAGATATAGTCATTATCAGCAGGATTTGCAACCGCAGCTAGTGCGCCGACACTCGGCACAGCAATTGGTCCAGGCGTCAGTCCAGGGTATTTACGAGTATTGTACGGGGTATCTACTTCTACGGTGCGAGACTCACCAATCTGGTCAGCGCCGTAATAAGCGGTCACATCAGACCCTAGTGGCATATTCATTGCTAAGCGATTGTAAAACACCTGAGCCACCTGTCGCTGATCTTCACTTGCTTCATTGGCGTTTGCCGCGCTCACCTCTCTCTGTACGATGGAGGCCAGAATTATCCCCTGATAGAGAGTGAAGCCTCGCTGCTTAAGCGGTTCAATAATGTTCTGAGCAAGAATCTTCTCATAGTACACATCAAATACGTGACTTAAGATATCTTCTACTGTCGCATCACTGCTAAACGCATAAGTCTCACCGTAAACATACCCTTCTAAGCCCGCCTCGGCCGGCTTGCCTTCGAATAACGCATCACTTGCTACCCCGCGGGCAGCGTACGACTTAGAGAGGGCCGCTTCGATCTCTTGTTTAGTGTAGCCTGCGCGCAGCAGAACTGATGTTACATCCGTTTTTTTATCTTCCGGCGTGTCAGTAGTGTCGCGCAGTGTTGCGCCAGGATAGAACGTGATAGATATCATATCTGTACGCCCTGAGGTAAGATGACCAATGATTTCAGGAGTCGACTCGCTCGGAGACAAACTATACGCACCCGCTTGCAACTGGTTGCGCACGCCATTTATTCGAGTATAGAGATCGAAGGCCAGCGTACTACGGATAAGCCCCTTGTCGTAGAGAACTTGCCCGATCTGAGTAGGGCCGCTCCCGCTTTTAATAGATAGGCGGACATGCGACTCATCATTTCGATCGACTGGAGTAAGGGCCTGGAAGTACCATACGGCCGCTCCGGCCGCGAGCAAGAATATGGCAAAAAGAAGACCGATCAATGACCATAGAACAATCTTTCGTTTTGATCGTTTTGACACGGGCTTATCGCTAGGCGCGAGGGACTCTTCGGTCTCAGTATTCGTAGGCGCGGCAATTAAATCGACAGGCGCGTCCCCGTCCCCTACAAGTGGCAGCACATCCATGCGCCGCTCTTCCGACTCTGGCTGCGCTGTAGTAGGACGGCGCGGTGGTCGAATATCTCCATTCATTATAGTAGCTCCAGGTAATCTTGCAGGATCAAAGTTGCCGCTTCTGCATCAATGTCACCTTTGCTATATGCCCTACCCGATGCCTTGAGGCGCTGCTCAGCAAGAACGCTGGTCAGAGACTCGTCTTGGAATACAAGTGATGGCGCAAAGCCCTTGAGTGCGGCAGCGACATTTTCAACGTACTCCGTCTGTGCCGTTGGCTCACCTGATTGATTTCGCGGATAACCAATAACTAGTACTGCTACCCGCTCATCCTCGACTAATTGCCTAATTCGCTCAATCTCCGTCCCATCAACCACCAGTGTAGTCAGCGGGATTGCTAGACGCACCCCTGTGTCACCTTTTGCAACACCAATACGGCGTTCACCGATATCAAGAGCTAGGAGGTTTTTACTTGTCATTACTGAGCTTGAATTCCACACTGATACGCTTAACATCGTTTGGTGTTGAGGTCACCCAGAATGGCGAATATTCAACGTCCACACTTTCAACCCCTTGGATTGCCTCAAGACTTGCCTGAATGTCACCGTAGCGCTTGCCAGCCGCCAGCTCTTTCACCTCATCATCACTGATTTTGGGACCGATCTTAGCACTAGCAACCAGGTTGGCACCAAACTTACCGCCGTCAACCACACTAATATTTGACAGTTTCGCTTCACCGCTACCATTATCGTACACGCGCTGATCATCTTTATCTTTGAGCTGCGCTTTAAAGTAATCATCTAGGTACACTTTGAGTTCTGATTTTGCCACCGCACTAAGTGAGTATGTTACAGAACTCGTTAGTCGCGCTTTGCCATCAGTTGACTCCTGGTCAACCGCTGGAGCTGATGATGGATTTGCTTGATCAATCTTGAAGCTCTGGTCAACAACGACAAATGTGCCGTCGAACTGCTTTGCGAGGTCCTTCTTTATGTCATCTGTTTTCTGTTCGGCTAGTTGCTCGGTCGCTTTCTGTACGTCGTCAGCACTCACAACAGTCACAGTCTTCTTGCTACCACCGGCCATGTCGGTTCCATTTGCGTTTACACCACTAACACTTGAGGTATACCCTCGCGCAGAGAGGTTGTAGTTGTCGCCAATGTCAGTTGCCTGCACCGCAACAGTCGCTGAGCCAGGATCAAAACCACTCGGGGTCAACTGGGAAGTCAGTGTTGCAGCCTGAGTACTAACAAATGTAAGACCGCTCGCAGTGAACTCCGTACCCGCAGGGACGGTGACAGGCGTCGCCGAAGGACTCGTGCGTGTCAGCTTCATACTACCCGTCGCCTTGTTGCCAACATCTTTTTTACCCGTCGCCGCAAACTCAACGGTTTGATCCTTTTTAGTCTGCTTCGTCGTGCTTTTTAGAAGACCCTCCTGAAGTGTCGTAGTCGCAGCCGGATCGAGCGTTACTCGGGCATTGACCGGTGTATCGGTAGTGCGTGCCGCAATCACCACGTTGGCTCGTGGCGCAAAGAAAATCGCCCACACCAAGAAACCAATCAGAACAAGACCGCCGGCTCCAATTAGTAGCAGCTTTTTGCGGAAGCTATCAAAATTAGGCACTTTGACACCGCTCTTAGTACGAACAGGTCGTGAGCGCACCGGTGCTGTCCTGCCTCCCTTTTCTTCGGCGGCATTTTCACGCACCGCCTCATCAACCGCAGGACTGACTGCCGTAAAGGCTGTACCACGATCGGCCGTACGCGCCAACTCACCAACTGGTAGTTGGCTACCGTCGATAATATCCTCCTCGATATCGGCATCCTCATCAGGTGCAGCTCCTATTTCGGGCTTACTCTGCAAATTTTTGGCAACCGGAATTTTTGCAGCCGCAGCAAGTGCAGTAAGCGCACCGTTGGTTGTAATCAAAACAAGGTGTTTACCGCTTTGTGTCGTCGTGCGGCTAAGCAGACGCAGATTGACTGCGCTCTGAAGAACTCCGATACGCTTTGGCGGCACAAGCACAACGATTTTCTCACGGGACTGCTTAACCTTCCCGATAATAGCCGTGATGTCGTCCTCGACATCGATGTAAATAATATCTTTATTCATTGTTTATATTCTAAGCAAACGATTAAGTTTTTCCTTGATACTATCGGCGCCTTGATTCCCTATCATTGTATCATAGCCAACCCGGAGCAAACCCATGGCGGTAATGTACGTATGGTCATTAGCGGCCCCAGTCGCATCTTCAATGCCAATCACTTCACTTGGTGCAATATGCTGAACGGTCGGGCGCTTGGTAAATGGCAAGTCCTTATACCAATCGCGCTTCGAAAGAGCCTCCACAAGCTGATCCAGACTCGCACCACCGCCACAAAGGAGGATGCGATTCGGCAAATGATCAACGGAGTCAAATTCGCTAAGCGCCAACTCAACACCAGAGAGCCACACGTCTAGCGTCTTATCGACAATCTGCTCCGCACGCTTCTGTACGGTTGGCTTCAGCTTTTCGTGATTAAGATTTACTTTAAGCTTCTCGGCGTCATCATAACTCAGGTCCATTTCGCTCGCGAGAGTGCGTGTAAAGCTGCGTCCACCGATGCCAAACATCTTGGTACCCTCGACGCCACCATCGTTAACGACCGCAATGTCCGTCGTACCGCCACCGACATCGGCCAAAATTGCCGTAAAGTTGCTACTAGCATCATTGCCCAGCACCGAACGACTTACTGCAAACGGCTCTGCCGCTACCGCAACCAGCTCAAGCGCCAGCTCATCAGCAACACGCTCCAATGCGCCAATATGTACCATAGGAGCAAAGGCGGTATAGATCTGCACAGAAACGTCCTTACCCTGGAAGCCGATCGGGTTACTGACCTTGTAGCCGTCAATATGAATACTGACGAGCGCCGAGTTGACCAATTTAACTTCGACATCCTCATTGCCAGTCTCGAGGGCGATTTGCTTCTGCGCCTTTTCCTGCGCACGCTCCTGCACCTTCTCGATAATAAATTCCATTTCGGCTACGTCGAGCGGACGGTCAGGTTGTGGTCGGCGATAGCGAATAGTATTCGTGACACCCTTGACCAACTCACCAGCGATACCGATTACAACTCGCTTTGCCTGCAAGCCAGCCTGATCTTCAGCTTCAGCAAGCGCCTCTTCGCAGTTGCGCACCACACCGGCAATATCAGCGATAGCGCCGGAGTGCATATCACTCAGCTCCTGGCGTGTGCGACCAACGCCAACAATCTTGAGCGTCTCACCGTCAAGCTTGGCAATCAAAGCCTTTACGAATTCCGTACCGATATCGAGCGCGACAACATAATCATCGTTTGCGTGTTCTTTTGACCGAAGTCGAAGTGAATCAAAAACCATAAGTACATTTATTATATCAAACCCTACCAAGAGCCCCAATGGATCACTGCTGTATTTTCGACGGTCATTATAGTATTTAATTAAAAAGCCGCCCACTACTTAGGGGCAGACTTTTATGTTCACGTAAAAATTAAACGAGAATTGCCTTAATACGGCGCACGCCAGCAGAACTCGCTTCTTCCTTGGTAATCTTAAACTTCTTACCGCCTTCAAATAGCTCAAGAGTGTGATCCACATGAGGGCCGCCACAAATCTCAAAGCTATACGGACTGTCGGCATCGTCAGCTAGCATCTGATACACCTTGACCGTCTCGCCATAGCGATCACCAAACTGGCCAAGCGCACCCTTTTCATTGATAGCTACATCGGTTGGATACTCTGCAAAGCTCACCTTGAGGTCTTTTGCAATCTCTTCGTTCACGATTCGCTCTACTTCATCAAGTTGCTCGCGGGTGACTTTTTCTGTATGGGAAAAGTCGAAGCGCAGGCGCTCTTCGGTAATATTGCTACCACGCTGAACTACATGATCCCCCAGGACGTCACGCAGCGCCTGGTACATAAGATGCGTTGCCGTGTGATACTTCTTATGCTGCAAGGTCTGACCGCCGAGGCCACCCTTAAAGACGCCCTTGGCAGCCGTCTGTGAGCGCTGGCGCTGCTCAGCCATCTTGTCATCAAATTCTTGGCGCCAGTTGTCACTAAGTTGAATCTCTTGCTTATAGGCTTCTTCGGTAGAAAGCTCCACCGGGAAGCCGTAGGTGTCGTAGAGTGTGAAAAGCTCCGCACCTGTCAGACCTTCTTTTGCAAACTTTGTCAGCTGCGCAAGACCTTTACGGAGTGTCTGGCGAAAGACTTTTTCTTCTTTCACGAGTACAGCAATCACTTCGTCGCGCTGCGCCTTCACCTCAGGGAAGTCAGCTTCGTACATGTCAGCAATCACCGGCACAACTTCTTGAAGGAAATTCTGCTCGATACCCAAATCGAAGCTATAGCGAATCGCACGGCGCAGTAGACGACGCATTACATAGCCCTGCTCTTTGTTGCTTGGCACGCAGCCGTCAACCGCAAGGAAAGTCGCGGCACGCAGGTGATCAGCGATCACACGCATGCTTTCAGTGTGACTTTCGTACTTTTTGCCACTAAGGTCTTGGAGTTTTTCAACAATTGGCCACATCAGGCTAATTTTAAAGACGTCTGGGTCGCCTTGCTTAGCCGCAGCAATGCGCTCAAGGCCAGAGCCGTGGTCGATATTTGGCTGCTCAAGCGGCTCAAATTGACCTTCGGCCACCTTGCGATACGCCATGAAGACATTATTGCCGATTTCCATAAAGCGACCGCAGTCACAGTTCGGGTGACAGAATTCACCGTAGCTTGGGTCGTGCGGTGTACCGAAATCATAGAACATTTCACTATCCGGACCACAAGGATCGCCGATCGGTGTTGTTTCCGGCTTGCCGTTACGGCTCCACCAGTTTTTACTGCCGTCATAGTAGAAGATGCGCTCACCTTCCTTAATACCACGGGCATAGCCCTCTTCTTCGGAACCAATCTCAGCCTCACCAGTGCTCAGCCCCTTAGCCTCAAACAGACGCTTCCACACCTCGGCCGCCTCTGTATCTTTGGCAATACCATATTCTGGCGCACCAATAAAACAGGTGACATACAGACGGCTCATGTCGAGCTTCACAACCGTGTCGAGAAACTCAAACATCCACTCGACTTGTTGTTCTTTAAAGTAATCGCCCATACTCCAGTTGCCCAGCATCTCAAAGAATGTTGTATGACGATTGTCGCCAATGTCATCGATATCTTGGGCACGTAGACAAGTTTGGCTATCAGCAATGCGCTTGCCTTCTGGATGAGCCTCTCCAAGCAGGTAAGGGATCATTGGCTGCATGCCGCTGCCAGTGAAGAGTGTTGTTGGGTCGCCAGTTAGAACTAGCGGGGCGCGCTTCACGACCGCGTGCTGGCGCTCGGCGAAGAACTTAAGGTATTCATTTCGGATGTCTTGGGCGTTCATATCTTACCTATTATAACAGATAACGAGACGGCTCGCCGGGGTAGCGCCAGTCAGAACCGCTAGCTGACCTCGACGTAGTAATTCATTTGATAGGTGCTCCAATAGCCCGTATTGTCGCAGCCCGTCAAAGCCGCCGGTAGCGCCTGGCCAGTCGGCTCACCTTCTAATCGCGCCAAAAGGATCGTACGTGTCGCAGGACTACCGCAGTTTATCTTTAAGTACCCCGAGCATCCCGACACCTCGCCGGCATTACACCTAGGGTCGCGAATGCCTGTCGAGCTATTTAAATAACCGGCATCGGATAGCACTCTTGGTATCGTCGGACTGCCGCCATTGACCCACCCCTGCCCATTACTCGCACCGCCACCAGTGGTGATGTAGTTGTCGTTATCGATTTTGTAAAGCCGAATCACCTTCGCAAGATCATTAAGATTTTGCTTACGCTGTGTATCCCTGGCCCGCTGCTGAATACCATTAAACGCAACGATAGTAATAGCCGCGAGAATCGCAATCACCACAATGACGATAAGAAGCTCGACAATTGTAAACCCTTTTTGTTCTGCCCACCTTTTTTGCATATCTTCCCCTAATGGTATCGTGGCGCCAAAAAAAGCGCAACCAATATACCCACCAGTCTAGACTATAATACCGCCACCAAGACAGGTGTCCTGGTCATAAATAACAATTGACTGACCACTCGCCACGGCTCGCTGCTCATCGCGCAACACCAGCTCAACGGCACCGTCTCGACCATAGCTAAGGTCTGCCTGTATTAGTGGCGCACGGTGACGGACACGCACCTGATACGTTCCCGCCTGCGGCACTTCGTTAATCCAGTGCACCGCACCTAGCTGAACATTCGTTTTCCAGAGAGCCTCATTATTAAGGTCAGTAGTGACATAGACTTCATTCTTTGCCATATCTTTACCAACCACATAGTACGGCAAGCCGCCACCAAGGTCGAGGCCATGACGCTGACCTAGCGTGTAGAAAATTGCACCATCATGATGGCCGAGCACCTTGCGTGTCTGAATATCAATAATTTCACCTGGCACCTGCTCAACATACTGACCCAAGAACTCACGAATACCGATCTTACCGACAAAACAAATCCCCTGGCTATCTTTTTTTGCCGCCGTAAATAAACCGCGCACCTCGGCCATCTTGCGTACTTCTGGCTTTGTGTAGCCACCAAGCGGAAAGAGTGTCTTATTTAAAGCAGCGCCTGTCACGCGATACAAGAAGTAGGTTTGATCCTTGTTCGTGTCGGTCGCCATCTTGAGTCGGCCGTCCTCCACCTGAGCGTAGTGCCCGGTCGCAATCATATCAGCGCCATCTTCAAGAGCGGCTTCCAAGAAGAGTTTGAATTTTACCTCTTGGTTGCACATGATATCAGGGTTTGGTGTTCGTCCAGCCTTATACTCTTCGATCATATAGTCAACCACCTTTTGGCGGTACTCGGTCTCAAAATCAAAGACTTTAAAATCAATGCCAAGCTGCACAGCGACACGCTTAGCGTCGGCCAAATCATCAGCCCACGGACAACGCATACCAGGCAAATCCTGCGTCCAGTTCTTCATATATACACCGGTTACTTGATGACCGGCTTCAACGAGCAGCGCAGCAGTCAAGCTGCTATCAACACCACCGCTCATTCCTACATAAACATGTGCCATCAGCGCCCCTCCTCAGCATAAAAAACGATGATCTTCACGAGCTCTGAAATCGCCAGATACCAGCCCGAAGGAGTAAGCCACCAAAAAGGCGACCACTGGCCATCAGTATCAACAGGATGACTACGCACCGCCGCGCCAGAAGAACGTGCGTTAAATTCTAATCCGGCACGACGCTGATGATATCCAGAGGTCACAAGAATTACATCTTTTACGCCAATAATTTCAAAAAGATCATGAGAATTGGTCGCATTTTCCTTGGTCGTCTCGCCATACTCCTCAAGAATAATGTCTTCCGGTGGCACGCCCGCCGCTTCGGCTTCACGACTCATAGCTGCAGCGTTACTTGGACCAGACTTATCTAATGCCGCTCCCGAAAAGATTAGCTTGTCAGCCCAGCCCGCCTTGTAAAGCTTCACAGCTTCTGTCGTACGCGCACTCGTATCACCGCCACTAATGGCAACGATCGCATCGGCGCGGCCACAAGACGGCTTTGCACTTGGCTGCAATTCACATCCCGAAAGATCATTTGGCGCAAGATACGCCCCAATACCCGTAACCAATAAAATAAAGGCAATGACAGCAATCAAGAGAGTCTTCATGACTGAACCCTCGCTTTTTCCCGCGTAATTTCTTGGATCAGTATGTCGGCAGCCTTCTGCACGTTTTCGGCTGTTGATAGATGTCCTAGCGTAAGGCGTAAGCTGCCGTCGGCCACTTCTGGCGCCAAGCCTATTGCCGTTAAAACATGAGAGCGCGTACCCTTATTAGCGGCACACGCACTGCCGGTTGCGACCATTACGCCACGCATCTCAAGCGCAAATACTAAACGCTCCGCGTCAACACCCGGGAATGAGATATGTAAGTGACCCGACAAGCGACGCTTCTGGCTGCCCGAAATCACTGCATCCGGAAATGCGTTAATCAAACGCTGCTGTAGGTTATCACGCATCTCGGCAAGTCGCTTTGCCTCATAAGCGCGGTGCGATTCAGCAAGCTCCATTGCTTTAGCAAAACCAATCGTCCCGGCAACGTTTTCAGTGCCACTTCTTAGTCCGCGCTCTTGGCCGCCGCCAACAATCACCGGCGTCAGACGCACATGACTCGCTGTCCATAGAAGACCAAGCTGCTTTGGGCCATACACCTTACCGGCATTTAGGGTCAACAGATCCACCCCTAGGCGCGAAACATGCACATCAAGCTGACCAGCCCCCTGTGACGCGTCGCTATGGAGATACAGTGGCGTCATATCACCTGCCGCAAGACGTCGCTCACGCTCGCGTTTGATTACTGCAGCGATTTCACGGAGTGGCTGAATTGTACCTAGCTCATTGTTTGCAAGTGCAATACTCACAAGCTGCGTGTCTGGCTGAATAGCCCTAGAAATCATCATAGGGTCAACCACGCCGCGCTCGTCGACTGCTACTAGCGTATGGCTACGCAGCTTAGCAGCCGCAAGAACGGCATGGTGCTCAATTACCGACGTCACCACGTGACCTTTAACCGCCGCAAACGCTAAATTAATCGACTCGGTAGCACCAGCGGTCATGACAAGCTCATCGCCCTTTGCGCCAAATGTGCGGGCAAGCTGCGCCTTGGCCGCCTCATAGTCACGGCGAACCTTTAAAGCTGGTGCGTAGGGGCTTGAAGGATTGTAAAACGCCTCTGTAAAATACGGTTCCATAGCAGCAAAGACCCGCTTATCGAGCGGGGTGGCGGCAGCATGGTCAAGATAAATCACCTCTTCGGTCATTACTTATATAAGTATAGCAAAGCTAACTGAGTTTTTGCCCTGTTTGCGGATTACTCTCATACACCTCGCGCATCACACGCTCATAGTACATCTGTGCGGCCAGCATTAGATTATTTAGCTCTTCACCCTCTAGGAATTCGTAGCGAGCGCCCTCTTGTACCTTTAAAATACCTTGGTCATGAATCTCGTAGCGAGTTGTCGCTTGCTGTAAAGCACCCTTGTCGTCGAGCCACTCCTCATGCCAAATCCACGTCTTTGCATCGAGATTAAAAAACGAGCGGCGGTGCCCTTTTGGAATCTCACCAAAAAGCTGCGCACCAATTTCACTCTCTAGCTGTAGCAATTCTCGCTCGCTCAGAGCGCCAAGCGGACGCGATTTCTTTGCATACACTAAGTCTCGGCTGGATGGATCGGTGCCGATAAGAAGCTGGAGTGCTCGTTTAAATACAGCTGCCATATTAGCTCCTTAAGCAGCCAGATCCGTATCGGATTGAGTAGTATCTTTATACTCTTGGTGAGCAAGGTTAATAAACTTCAGACTCTCTTGCTCTAATGTTGCGCTATCGAGATTGTCGTCTGCATTGAGATCGATTACGCCTGCTGCTTTTGACTTGCGTTTCACCTCGAGGTTGTGACTCCAGCGGCCCAGCGTTTCAGAAGGCGTAAGGACCATGTCGCGCTTTTCACCTGCTGCGGCAGCGCGATGCGCTTCAGCGGCAGCCTTAATAATAGCGAGCGACTCTAGTGAAGATGACGCCTCATGCAAACTCACCACATCATCGTGGTTGAATTTTTCACCGTTTGGAATCTGATATTGCTGCTTTTCTGACATATTGATAGCTCCTACCCCTTATAGTTGGTAAGTTTTTCATGTCTGTTTTCAGAGTGTCTAGAGTGCAAATAATGCACGGGCATTTGCACTGGTTGCCTCAGCAACCGTGTCGAGATCAACATTGCGAATGTGCGCATGAAATTCAGCGACATTTCGTACAAATGCTGGCTCATTTACAGTACCACGATATGGTGCAGGCGTCAAGAACGGTGCATCTGTCTCAAGCAGTACTCGGTCTAACGGCAAGTCTGCAAACATTGCGCGCTGCGCTTCATCTTTCGTAAAGGTACTAATGCCGTTAACCCCGATAAGCAGGTTACGAGCAAACGCTTGGTCAACATTCAGCTGTGTATCGGTAAAACTATGAAGCACCCCACGCAGGCCGGGGAAATTATCAAAAATTGGCCAAAAGTCATCAAATGCCTCACGTACATGAAAAATCACCGGCAAATCATACTGCCGCGCTAGATCCAGCTGCGTCTCAAGGGCCTTGATCTGCAGCTCACGAGGGCTATGAGTATAGAAATAATCAAGCCCGATTTCGCCAATTGCCACCGGCTTTTCACCCGCAGCGAGGAGCTGGCCGATTGCCGCATACCCCTCCTTAGTGTCATGCGGGTGGACGCCGATTGCCGCATAGAGATGTTCATGATTTTTAGCAAAGTCAAGCGCCCTTTGGGAGCTTTGCTCACTCGTTCCCACGCAGACCATCTGGTTAACCCCTGCACGGTGCGCACGCTTCAAAACATCGCCAATATCAAGCGGGTAATTTGCGTCATGTATGTGACAGTGGGTGTCAACAAGCACTAGGCTGCCTTTGTAGCGCGCGGGTCGGTAGTGTGGCGATAAATCTTAGGGAACAGACCACCTTCACTCTCAATAGGCACAATAACACCAGTGCCAAAAGTTTTCTTGATCGCTTCAGCAGTGTCTGGCAGGAACGGTGTCAGCTGATCAGCAATCTGCAAGAGCGTACTCGCTGCCTGACCTAGTACTTCATTGAGGTGCGATTCGGCTTCAGGATCGGTCGCACGACTCTTCGCAATCTCCCATGGCTTCACTACTTCAATGTAGCGATTGAGCGAGCGGACCGTTACCCAGACTTCATCCATTGCGTGATTAAAACGCAGCTCGTTCATGGCGTCAAAGTACGGCTTCATGTCATGATCACCTTGCGGCACATCACCAATCACGCCACCCTGGTAGCGACTCACCATACTGGCGACACGAGAAATTAAGTTACCAAGGTCATTACCAAGTTCGGTATTGTAGGCGCTTTCAAACTTTTCCCATGTGAAATCACCGTCATCAAGTGTCGGAATGTGACGCGAGAAGAAGTAGCGGAAAGCGTCGAGGCCGTACGTATCAATAATCTCATTTGGGTCAACAACGTTGCCGACTGTTTTGCTCATTTTGGCGCCGCCAACGTTCACAAAACCATGCACGAGCAGCTTCTTCGGTAGCGAAATGCCAAGCCCTAGAAGCATTGCTGGCCAGATACCTGCGTGGAAGCGAAGGATATCCTTACCGATCACCTGCACGTCAGCAGGCCAGTACTCCTGCCAACCCTCTTTATCAGGGTAGCCAAGTACAGTTATATAGTTAGCGAGTGCGTCAATCCAGACGTACATCACCTGGTCAGGGTCGCCAGGCACTGGCACACCCCAAGTAAGACTCTTCTTTGGGCGCGAGATGCTCACGTCGGGCAAGCCATTTTTCATAAGCTCCAAGAACTCGTTCTTGCGGAATTCGGGCACGATCTGCATGCGGTTCGTCTCAATTGCCTGGCGCACCTTTTCGGTAAATTCACTGGCACGCAGGTAATAGTTCTCTTCACTCACCCGCTGCAGTGGCTGTTGATGATCAGGGCAGGTACCTTCCATTTCAGCCGCCTCTTTGTCGGTAAAGAATGCCTCATGGCCAACACAGTACCAACCCTCGTAGGTATTCTTGTAGATATACGGCTGCAGCTTCTGCCAAATGTATTGCACGGCTGCTTCGTGATGAATATCAGTCGTACGGATAAAGTCTGTGTAGCTGGTCTGCATTTTTTGCATTAACGCTTCGAAGTTAACGTAGGTTGAGTCGGTGTATGCCTTTGGCGTTAGGCCGAGTTCGGCAGCCTTTGCGGCAATCTTGTTGCCGTGCTCGTCGGTACCCACCTGAAAACGAACGTCGCGACCATTTTGCTTTTGATAGCGTGTCCAGATATCAGCCAATAGGTAATCCAGTGCGTTGCCAATATGCGGCGTGCCGTTGACATAAGGAATTGCAGTCGTGATATAGAATTTTTTAGCCATTGTTGACCATTATAACAGAGGAGCGTCAATCTCGCATCATGGCAACGATCGCGAAGCGGCCGTCAAAATCTCGCTCACCCATCTTGTACTCACTATGGGAATAGTAGTCGTCACTCTCCGCCGTATCTACCTCACTCACCTCAATATGACGTATATCAACGCCAAGCTGCAGAAATTGACTAGTGATCACTTGACGAAGACTGCGACCTCCAAAAGCTTCAAGAGGGTAGCTGTCACTCCCTACCATCGGGCTGAGCCAGATTTTCACTTCCGCCGGATCGGTTTCGAATTCATCGATCAGGAACTGCAAGCTCTTACGAGCGCCTTCTTGCTCAACGCTATGGCGGCCAAGATGCGATACCATTAAAACTTTGTTCATAGGGTCGTAGATAATCACTCCAGCGCAATCAGCAAGCGGTAGGAAAATCGCATGGTCAGGGCGAGTCACCACTGCCGCATCCGCCTCCGTCGTGGCGATAGGCTCAAGCATACCATCACCCTGCTGGTCATCATCAAATACAACCTAACGACAAAAGTCCGTTGTGTCATACCCAACGTTGAGTAGTGTTGTTTGGAGCGGCTCAATCTCTTGAGATTGCAAAAACACCGTTTGGCTCAATGCAGTCTCTTGATCATCCCCGCGCCCGAATTTCATATTGCCATCATCAATCGACGACAGGGCGGCGACAATATCATCATCAAAAATAGTTGGCTGGTCGGTAGCTATCATATCTCTATTGTCCGCAGAATAATAACCAGAGTCAACCGAGCATTATGCGACTAATTTCGCAAGACGATACCATTCGTCGAGCGTCAGATCTTCAGCGCGTACGTCGGGACTAATCTCAGCACGACCAAGAAGCACTTCAATCTCGCCCTTGCTCACACCGAGGCCACCAGAAAGACTTGAGCGTAGCTTTTTGCGCTTTGCAGAAAACCCAGCCTTAACGACACGGAAGTACTCTTTTTCGGTTATATCAGTAAAAAGAGGCTGCTCGCGGGTCTGTAATACTACAACCTGAGAGTCAACTTTTGGTGGGGGCGTAAACAATTCAGCAGGAACAACGTCACCCAGATGCACGTCGGCATAAAGTTGAGCGCTAACCGCCAAAATACTCATATCACCAGGCTTGGCTGCTAGTCGCTCCGCAACCTCCTTCTGCACAAGCAACACTGCAATCGAAGGCTTATTGGCTGCCGTCATCAGCAACTGCACAATCTTACTCGTGATATAGTACGGCACATTGGCAGCTACTTTGTATCCCGGTGGCATCTGACTAAGATCAAACGAAAGAACATCTTGATTGACTACTTTTAAGTTCTTTCCAGGGAACTGACCTGGCAACTTTCTTGCAAGCGCTTCGTCAAATTCAACCGCAACGACATTTTGAGCACGACGGAGCAGCTCACTCGTGAGGGTCCCGAGGCCTGGCCCGATTTCAAGCACCGTATCGTCAGCCGTTACTTCGGCCAGATCGGCTATATGCTCTAGCACGCTACGGTCACGCAGCCAATGCTGGCCGAGAGATTTATTTGGAGCAACCACTAGTACCATCCCTTAGCTTGGAATGAATCCCAGGCGCCACACGGCGTACTATAGCGACCCTTGATATAGTTTAGACCCCACGTGATCTGCACTGACGCGTTCGTCAGATAATCAGCCCCATAGACAGCCATTTTACTTGCAGGCAGCGCCTGAGGAATACCGTACGCTCCAGAGGAGACATTACCGGCAGTCGTACGCCAGCCCGACTCGCGCATCCATAAGTTATAGAGACATGGCCATTGATCTTCACCGTAGCCAAAATCAAGCATCATCTGGTGTCCAAGTGCCTGAGCTTCGGTTGGGTTGGTTGGAGTTGGCAGCTTTGATCCTACCACCTCAACCTGTTTAACCGGCTCTTTTGTGACAAGGCTCGCAATTTCTGTTCGTGCGACTTCCTGACCATCCTGTACAGTCACCTCATACGTCACGCTCCGGCTGCCCTTTGTGCCCGGCGTCTTCACTTCTTTATAGCTCGTCGGGCGATCAGCGTCTTTGATCGTTTCCGTTTCGAAGCTAACTTCTTCATCAACTGTGACAGTCTGCTTACCTTCGCGCCAAACACGTACCGTCAAATCAGGAGAAATAGCCGTTGAGCCATCAACAGAAACTCGGTCGTTTGCACCAAGTGTAATGTCTTTCTCTTTCAGCATAGCCTCAACAGTTGTCGCCTGTGTACGTGCCGTCATCGTCTTGCCATAAAGCACAAAGGTAAACGGCATAGCTCGATCGACTGTCATTTGCAATCCGACGTCCTGGTAGCCTGCGTTTACCGTGCTCACATCTACATCCGCCTGATCTTCCGGATAAAGCGTAATGCCCGCTTGCTGGGCAATCTGCGGCGCCGTTTGGTACGGCGACAGCACCTTCTGGCGAACACTGCCGTCTACAATTGTCACCGGTCGCGCGCGGTAAACGTTGATATCATAATTACTTGCCACAAGCTCGTGATCAAGGCCTGGCTCAACAAGATCCTGTGGGTCCAGAGTAATATCCGCCTCTTTAAGGGCGTCACTCAAATTAGTGGCACGCGTTAAAATTACGCGATCAACCCCGCCGTCATGCACAGTCAGCAAACGCTCGCCATTGACCGGTTTCGTTTCTGCTCCGGCAGTGCGCGTCGAGACAATAAAGAAGCCGATAACGACAGCTAGTAGACAGCTGATCGCAATCGACACACCGGAAATGACGGTTTTCTTCTTAGTTAGGATTCTCATAGAATAGCTGACACCCCACCGGTGTACTAGGATCCATTATAGCAAATTCTAAGCTAAAGCAATAACCCTAAAGCTTTTCAAGACGCGCATATTCTATATTGAGCTTTTTTGTCTGCCCACTTGAAAAAGCAATTGTCACGGCCATGCCATCAACATCGACTACCTCGCCAATACCGAACTGCGCCGAACGGACTCCGTCACCCACATCGAGTCCAGGCCCATCCATATACTCATCAAAGTCATCGTTATTACGCGAAAATGACGGCTGCGTCATGCGAGCGACTTCATGTCCCATATCGCTCAAGAAACGCGAAGGCGCATTATAGCCACGCTGTCCAAACTGCAGACGGCTGCTTGCATAACTAAGGTGCAGCTCCTGGCGAGCGCGTGTCATCCCGACGTAGCAGAGCCGCCTCTCCTCTTCAAGTTCACTCGGACCCGCTTCATAAACACGCGAATGTGGAAAAATACCCTCTTCCATCCCCACCATAAAGACCACCGGAAATTCCAAGCCTTTTGCAGCATGGATGGTCATGAGTGTTACCTTTTCAGTGTCACTGCTTGTGTCCGCACTCGACATCAACGCGACCTCCTCAAGGTAATCGGGTAGTGTTAAAAAGGCCTTGGCATCAGAAATTAAGGCACCTAGGTTTGCTTCACGCTCCTCAGCCTGCGGTGTGCCATCCAAAATAAAGTCACGATAGCCGGTCGCAATAATTAGCTCTTCTATGATGTCGCTCGGCGACGCTTGCTGCTCAATCTTGATCTGCAGGTGGCGCAGTGTCGAGCCCAGTTTTGCAAGTGCCAGCTTAGCACGTGGCGTCAATGTGCTTGTTTGCCCTGCATTAACAAGGCTCGATATAATATCCATCCCATTGCCAGCTTGCCAAATCATAAATTTCTCGAGACTTGTCGCGCCGACACCGCGGGTTGGCGTATTGACGATGCGGCTAAAGCTCATGCGGTCATTCGGCTGATACAGCAGACGAAGATACGCGACGATGTCTTTAATCTCCTTACGGTCATAAAAGCGCACGCCACCAATGATTTGATACGGTACCCTTTGCTGCAAAAGCGCACGCTCCAAGGTATAACTCTGAGCGTTTGTGCGATATAAAATAGCAAACTCTCCATAACGTCGCGCACCAATAGCCGCTTGAGCGCCAATACGACTGGC
Source organism: uncultured bacterium (assembly GCA_966210935.1). Classification (GTDB taxonomy): domain Bacteria; phylum Patescibacteriota; class Saccharimonadia; order Saccharimonadales; family Saccharimonadaceae; genus CBIHLX01. The sequence continues at coordinate 29,860 of CBIHLX010000001.1, forward strand.
TACCGTATACGCCTCTTCGGCCTCGTCGTAATTACCGTGCACTTGCACTGGTGAGCCGGTCGGCTCGGCCGTCCAAAGCTTTTTGTCACTCCGTTGGAGATTCTTAGATATGACATTATGTGCGGCTTCCAGAATAGCGCCGGTACTGCGGTAATTTTGCTCCAACTTAATAATTGTCGCCCCAGGAAAGTCGCGTTCGAAGTTAAGAATATTTGTAAAGTCAGCCCCGCGCCAGCTATAGATCGACTGCCAGTCATCACCCACCACACAAATATTACGCTCTTCGCCAACAAGCTGCTTTACAATCGCATACTGAGCGGCGTTTGTGTCCTGATACTCATCGATCAAGATATGCTTAAATTGTGCCCGCCATTTAGCGCGCGCGTCGGGATAGTTAGCAAAGAGTCGGACCGTCTCTGTCAAAAGATCATCAAAATCCAGTGCACCCGCCTCTTGGCGCATCTTTTCGTATAGCGTATAAATACGCGCTACTTCCTGCTGGAACGGATAGTTCGCACTCGCTGTAAATTCATCAGGAGTCACTAATTCATTTTTAGCATTTGAGATTAGTCCTGAGACAGCCTGCGGCTTAATCTGCTTATCGGCAATCGACAGCTGCTTCATCGCTTGCTTAATCAAGCCTTGGCGGTCGTCTTCATCATAAATAACAAAGTTAGGAGCGATACCGAGCGTTCCACCCTCCTGTCGTAACAAGCGCACACAAATACCATGAAATGTCCCCATCCATGGCATGAAGCTACGTGACGAGCTGTCCTGGCCAAGGAGATGACCAAGACGTTCGCGCATCTCACGAGCCGCTTTGTTTGTAAATGTAACGGCCAGAATTTCATTCGGCCACACGCCCTCATTTGCAATAAGATAGGCAATTCGGTGGGTAAGCGTCTTTGTTTTACCGCTACCAGCGCCTGCTAAAATCAGCAAAGGCCCATGCGTCTGCTGCACAGCCCTCGCCTGCTCTTCATTTAGCCCCTCAAGTAACGTCATTATGTCTATTGTAACAGATAGAGATAGGCGAGCGCACCACCCCCTGCACCAAGAAGTAGCAACACTAACACCCACACCACCCATAGCCAGCCAGTTCGCTTTTTTGCTGGATGCTCAAGTGGCTGATGGTATGTGTCAGTATCATAAATTGAGCCGGTTGTTTGATCACCAGTGCTCGGCGCTTCGCGGTACTGCTGCGGAATGGATACAGCACCTGTCGAAGAGGCAGCAGAAACTGCAGCAGTAATCGGCGTTGCAGCCGGTGTAACAAATGATTTCTCGGCAACGACTGCCTTGACTGGCTGTGTCGCAACTTCCGGCATGGCAGACTCGGAAATTACATTGCCAGCAGTCGTGTCGGACTCAATCGCCATCAGGTCACCCTGAAGCTCCTCGGGCAGAACTACCGCATCAGCAGGAGCCTGCACATCGTCACGCGATTCGCCTACTTCTTCTTGTTCAGTAGTGTCAAGAGCATGTGCCTCAAGCATCAGCTCCGGAACCGGGCCGCCAAGCGGGCGCTTCTCAACCTTTGCGTCAGCTAAAAATGGCGAACTTAGTGGCTCGATCTGCTCAGTCTTAGCTAGCGCCTCATCAAGAGCCTGCTCTTGGTCGACCTCGTCATCGGAGGCGCTACTCGCATTATTAAATTCAAGTGGGTCAGGCCAATCACGCACTTCCGCTACATCTGCAACGATGTCAGATTCCTGACTATCGTGCGTCACTGGTACTATCTCTTCGGTAGATACAACATGCGCTACGGTCTCCTCCGCAGGGCTGGCGAGTGGCTCAAGTGTTACACCTTGGCGTGATACACCGAGCGTTGAGCTCGCCTTTCTTTGCGTCGAAGCGGAAGGGTGAATCACATCCATGAAGCGACCGCTACGACGAGCAGCAGGGGCGACCGAACGGAACTGCTCACGAGACTCAGACGGAACCGCACTCGTCACCGGGTCGGCTGAAGAAGCTAGAGCAACAGGCTCAGTAACGTCAACAGGCAGCTGTGGCATCTTGTCGTCGGTTAGTGTCGGTGTGATCGTCAGCGTCTTGACATCATCTTGCTTTGCAGGCTCAGTCGCCTTCGGGACATTACCCATCAGCGTATTTACCGCTCGATCAAGTTCGTCAAAATCAAATTCTTTCATACCACCCCTAATTCTTCGCTACTGCCGTGCTCTGATGTGCCTTGTTAATAATTTCTGTAAATTCATGTGCATCGAGGCTCGCACCACCAACAAGTAGTCCGTTAATCCCCTCTATTGCCAAATAATCAGCCGCGCTTGCTGCCTTCACGCTGCCGCCGTACAAAATTCGCACTGTCTTTGACGCTTGCGCACCGTACAAGTGCTTGATCTGACTACGGATCGCCTTGACTGCGGCCACAACATCACCAGGAAGCGCGTTGTCACCGGTTCCAATTGCCCAAACTGGTTCATAGGCAATCACAATACGCTCTAGCTCATCACTAGTAACGTTGGCAAGGCCACCAACCAGCTGGTCGTGGATAATATCATTCGTCTCACCCCAGGCACGCTCACTGGCGGTTTCTCCGATACAAAGAATAGGCGTAATATGGTTGCGCAGTGCAGCTTGAACTTTATTGCGTGTATCTTTATCGGTTTCGTTGAAAATATGCCGTCGCTCAGAATGGCCAACTAATGCATAGTTGACGATACCATGTAGCTGCGCGGCTGATACTTCACCAGTAAAAGCACCGTGGTCACGCCAGTAAAGATTCTGGACCGCCAGCTTAAACTGACGGCGATCTACCTGAAGACTGAGCGATTGGAGGGCGAGCAGTGTTGGCGCCAGCACCACCTCGACGTCACGACGAACCTTCACCATGCCCGCAAGTTTATGCAAATATAAACTCGCTTCCTGAGTTGTCAGGTTCATTTTCCAGTTGCCGACAATGAGTTTTTTGTCTGTTGTCATAATTCTTATGCTTCTTTGCACTTAGTGTATATTAATTATTTCCGAGCGTCTAGCAGACTTTCTATCCCAGGCAGTTTTTCACCGGCCATTAGCTCCAAACTCGCTCCGCCACCGGTAGAGACATGCGAGAAACTGTCACCCTTGCGAGCATCCCAATTCAACGCAAAATCCGCCGTGTCACCTCCGCCAATAATTGAGGTGATCTGTGGATGAGTCGCCAGCGCAAGCGCGAGGCGCGCCGAACCGTGAGAAAAGTTCGGTAGCTCCGCATACCCAAGCGTACCGTTCCAGATAACCGTTTTTGCATCGTCGATCGACTTAACAAGATGAGCGATTGATTCCGCGCCAACATCCAGCGCAATATCATGTGCGCCCACTGTATCTACTCGCACTTCACGACGAGCGGCATTTTCATCAATCTTATCGGCCACCGCTAAATCAGATGGTAAAACGATCAGGTCATCTACCTTATCAGAGCCAACTTTTGCTTGAGCGGCAGCATAAATTTCATCAATAACCTGCCCTTGGTCGGCTTCAACCTTACTCTTCCCCAGATTGGCGCCACGATGCGCAAGCATAGTATTGGCCATCGCCCCACCGATAACAACAGTGTCGGCAACTTCAATAAAACGCTTTACGAGCGCAATCTTATCGCTCACCTTTGCTCCGCCCATTACTGCCACAAGTGGACGCTTTGGCGCCTTCATGGCGCCTGTAATTGAAGTGTACTCTCGCTCAAGGAGCAACCCCGCAACACTCGGCAGAAGCATAGTAATAGCCGCGGTGCTAGTATGAGCGCGGTGTACGACACCAAAACCATCCTGCACAAAATATCGCGCACCACTGGCTTTGGCAAGTTCGCGAGCAAATCCTTCATCATTTGCTTCTTCACGAGCATCAAAGCGAAGATTTTCAAGCACAATCACACTGCGCTTCGGGGCGCGCTTAATTGCCATCATCGCCTTGTCGCCAACCGTCCGATCAACAAAACGCACCGATTCGCCAAGCAGCTGAGCCAAGCGAGCGGCAATTGGCTCTAAACTTAATGACTCGTCGCGACCCTCCGGACGACCGAGATGACTAATGACTACTACTTTACAACCATCTTTTAGAAGCTGCTTCACTGTTGGGAGACTTGCTCGAATACGGAAGTCGTCAGCAATCGTGCCATCGCTATGTAGTGGCACATTATAATCTGCCCGCAGCAAAACAGTCTGCCCCTGCAGCGGTACTGTTTTAATTGTCTGTTTAAAAAACGTCATCCCACCCCCGTACGTTTATCTGTTGCTCTTATAATACCGGGAAGCCGAGGGAAATGAAAGACAGCTTTCATTTCCGAGGCAACCCCGTACTACAATCTATTTACGACTCAAGGACACGAACGCGAATTGTATCAGTCGCGCCAACAAGTCCTGGCTGGCGACCACTGACGATCGCAACCGTGACAACTTCTTCGTCACCAAAGTAGCCTTCAGCCTTAAGCTCCTTGGCTAGCTCGTAACCAGCCTTTTCACCGTCTGGGCGAACATAGCTACGGTTTGCATAGCTGAGTGCCAGCTGCTGCGCAGCGCGCGGTGTACTTGTCACGCTAATGATAGGCATGTTCGGACGGTGAGCAGCGATATTCGCGGCCGTTGAGCCCGACTTAGTTTCACAAATGATAGCATCAACCTTCAGCTGTTCAGCAAGACTGACAGCGGCTGCGCTAATTGCATCCTGCTGGTGGTTCTTCACATCAATATCGTGAATCGGGTTCACTGTTGCGTTGTCCTGAGTATAAAGAATCACCTTCTTCATGGCTGCAACCGTCTGAAGCGGGTACTGGCCGTTAGCAGTTTCATCAGAAAGCATCACAGTGTCTGCACCCTGGATCACGGCGTTGGCAACGTCACTTACTTCAGCACGAGTTGGCTCAGGTGCGTCAACCATGCTTGCCATCATCTGCGTCGCAACGATGCTGAGCTTACCGTACTTGCGGCAAAGTGCAATGATTCTGCGCTGAACGATTGGCACCACTTCAGCACCAGCCTCAACAGCGAGGTCACCACGAGCAACCATGATGCCGTCACTAACTTTAACAATCTCTTCAAGTGTCGCTGGCTCAATTGCTGCCTTAGTTTCGATCTTTGCAATAATTTGCGCAGTCGAGCCGAGGCCAACCAGGATCTGACGCAGGTTGTTGATATCGTCAGGTGACTGCACGAAGCTCAATGCTACGTAATCGATATCCTTCGTCGCGCCATACTCAACATCCTTAAGATCCTTTGGAGTCAAGATATCACCACCGAAATCAGTATCAGGCAGGTTAATACCCTTACGGCTCATCAGTGTACCGGCGTTTTCGACGCGGACCTTAATAGCAGTTTCAGAAGTCTTCTCAAGAACCGTCGTACGAATCTTGCCGTCAAAGATATAGAGCGGTTCACCTGGCTGTACTTTTTCAGCCAAGTTGTACTGAACTGGAAGCGTGTGGCTACCGTCATGCTCAGCGGCGTGGTCAAGAATTAGCTCAACACCTGCTTCAACATGAATATTTTCGATCAAATTGCCGAGGCGGATCTTTGGACCCTGTAGATCCTGAAGGATCGCAACCGGCTTGCCAAGATCGGCACTCGCCTGACGGATCCACGCAAGCTGCTCGTCGCGCTCTTCGTAGCTACCGTGGCTAAAGTTAAGACGAAAACCGTTAACACCAGCTTGCGCAAGCGCCTTGATTGATTCGTAATTGCTCGTTGGTGGCCCCAATGTGGCCAAGATTTTGGTACGTTTAAAAATAACACTCATAAAGTCTAGTGTACCACCGTTTTACAGATTGAGCACCCCATCTTCAACTTGTGAACGAAAATGCCAAATACCACGCGCTTCTGTTTTATATGTCCAATAAAACCAACCAAGCGCTTGAGTATATACCCCCGCCTGGAGTGCCCCATGGCGACGAAAGGCTTCTTCCTCGGTCAATAAACCTTTGCGGCTCAGTGCTTTTTGCGACAGTACGACGCTCCATTCGCCCACAATGATGGGTTGATGAAATTTTTCTAGACGATGAATAAGCCCTACACGCCGACCAACACGCGCAAAGTACCGCGCCAACGATTCGAATCGCTCCCACATATTGCCGAACTGATACCAATGAATATCCATCACAACCGGAAAGTCGGGGTCGGCAAGAATCGCGCCCGAAAGCAGCCGTGGCGTGAAAGCATCGTGAAAAACAATGTGCGTACCGGGGCGAGCTACCTTGACCAGCCGCTCATACGCCTCCCGATAAAATCGTCGCAGAGTGAAGTGAAATATACCAATTTTTGGCTCATTTAAAAGCTCGACTCCCCATACTGCGGGCTGATCTTTATAGTGCGTCGCAAGGCGCTCAAGAAACGTAATTGTTTTATCGCGACACTTTCTATCCTTGAACCAGTCAGCGTTACCAACTTTGCCGCTATGGTCTTTGCCGTTTTGCGAGCCCGGTGCGCCATGAAGACACAGGAGAACCTTTAGGTCGTACTTTGTTGCCATTTCGACCGCCCAATCTAGCCGCTCAATACTCCCCACATATGGCGGCTCGTCACCAAAAAGCCAGTAACCAACAGGAATACGTACCGCGGTTACCCCATTCGAGGCCATCCACTGAAAGTCTTCTTCAGTGATAAATGTCTTATGATGCTCGGCGATCTTATCAGCAGCCCCTGGTGCCTGCATGAAGGCATATTCATCCTTAGCGGATGTACCCACAAACAGCGTCGGCGTCATCCAGCGCTCCAACAGCAGCCAGCCTCCTAGATTTACACCGCGTAGTGACTCGTTTCGTACATGCATACTCCCTATTTTAACGTTTTAATCTTAAAAATGCCCGCACACCCCTAGTCAAAGTCATAATTTTCTGCTATGATTGTTGAGTTGTTGGTCTCATCGTCTAACGGTTAGGACACCAGGTTTTCATCCTGGCAATCGGAGTTCGATTCTCCGTGAGATCACCAAGAAAAATACCTATCCTCGTGATGGGTATTTTTCTTGGTTAGTTCCCATGGCATCAATAAACGCGGTACGGCAGGCTGATTGTATCTTGATTATATTTGACCAATAAAAAAACACCTGCTTAAGGTGCCTTATGCGGCAGGGTGTGGAACTCTTTCGATCCACACCCTGCCGCGGGTGACTAGGCGGCCGGTGCCATTGGGTCTACCATGTCTCCATCCCAAGCCGGAGGCTCGAATGAAATCTGGCAGACTTGGCGGCGTTCGTTCGCCCCTACAACCATCTTCTCCCCAAGAGGAGAAGCCAGTGGCTTAGAGAAGGGCTTGTCCAGCGTAACTTCGATCTGAATCTCCATTACGCGACAGCCCCCTCTCGGACACTGGACTGCTGAAAGCGCTTGTGCGCCTCAATGGCCAGGTGGGTGCGACGAGCGGGGTTTGTCCTCGGATCCATCCGCAGCCCGCTGCAAATGTCGGTGATCCGAAGCTCCTCAGTAGTGATCAAGAATTCAATCGCTACGTCGGTGGCCGATGCTCGCCCAGGAACAAGTCCCGGGCTCATTTCAATGCGCCGCACGAGTTCGCGCTGCGCAACTTCGCAAGACAAGTCGAGACCAACTGCCAGCCTCTTCAGTCGGCTCACCTCGGGTTGCCCAAGCAACCTGTCATGATTCGATTGAGTTGGCTGTGCGGTAGAACGTGACATATCTATACTGCCTTCCCCATAGTCCCCATCTATAGCTACCATGCGGCAACCATAGCCCATGTACGTCTGAGCACGTATATGGTATTTCGTTTATACGCCCATTGACATAACAAGTCAATCATTTTTTTGTAGTAATCTTATGTTCAATGTTTTATAAGGGTTATCACACCTTAGTCTCCAATACTGCTTGTGCTTTTATTAGCAATGTTGCATAAAGTATTGACATTTCTTAACTTTTATGGTAAGTTTAGGACATCACTGGTGAGTATGTGTCAGAGGTGACCACAATACACCCCGGACCCCTCGTCAAGTATGGGATCGTTAAAAATCAGGCTATAACTTACCGTACTAGCCTGCAAGTGTAGCCATAAAGGCACGATTCCTACCCCTTATCTTGCCTTTCTGGCTGCACCTGCAGCCATTTGTCATATCCGCTCTGCGAGTGTTGAAATGACAAATGAAGTATGTGAAGTATGAAACTAGTCTTATCTCCTTTCGGGAGCAGCACGTCAGCCCACTACATGTAGGCTGACGCGCTGTTCCCGATCCGCGGGACAGCTGGGGGACATCCCTGAATGTAAATTCGGGGGATTCGCCCCCACTATTCCCTGCGGGGAGAGGAGAAAGAAATGCGTATCGCTCGTTTTGCACTCGCCACCCTGGCTTTCTGCGTTTTCGCCACGTTTTTTGTTGCCGTCGGTAACAACGTCGGCGTGAACGGCGCCTTTGACTGGGGCACCTTCGGAGGCTCCTTCTTTGGTATCTTCGGAGGCGTCGGCTCCTTCATTGCACTGCTTGGTGTTGTGGTCGTTCTGGCCATGGCCTTCTTTGCAATCTATCGGCTGGCGCTGATGAACCGCAACGGTGCAGCTGCAGGCGTTGGCCTGCTCTTCATCATCCTTGCTGCGATCATCGGAGTAAACTGGGTCAACTGGAGCTTCCTCGAAGGAGCTTGGATGATCCTGATCTACCTCCTGGTTGCAGCAGTTGCGACCTTCCTCATCGGAGCGATTTTGGGCTCCATACCGCTTCGGCGGCGCACGTCCACCATTCGCTCCACTACAACCGTCTAACGAAAGGGGGTGCGCAACATGCGCGCTGTCAAGAAAGTACTCGGTACTTCCCTGATCGCCGCAGCCCTCCTTTTGAGCGGCTGTGGCACACCAGAAAACAAGTCCGAAGTTCGCAACCTGTCCGACCCTGCTGTGATTGCAGCATACTGCAAAGACACCGTTAAAACGGCGTCCGACACAGTCGCCAAGGCAGCCGACGCCAAGGAAGGTACTGGCAATCGAAACGCTGTAAAGGCATGGGGTCTTGACCCTAATAACCTTGAGCAGCTCAAGAAAGTCAGTGCCGACCTGCACGCTCGTACGCAAGTCGAGTGTGGTCCGGACGGCAAGCCGCTCAGCCTCAGCGCTGATCAGCTGTTCGCCACCGAAGTCTGCCTGCCGGAGAATGAGCGCAAAGCTCTGAAACCGGAAGGTGCCGCAACGACCGATCACCTCAAGGCCAAGTGCCGCGACGTCGGTCAGGCAACCTTCGACAGCCTGTCGGCCGCTCACAAGCAGCAGCCGACAACCCAGGCGTATCAGAAGGACCTGGCAAGCGATGACCTTCGCAAGGTGGCTTTTGCGGCCGCCTACATGAAGACGACCAAGCAGAGCCAGGACAACAATGTCCCACCGAGCGACACCGAGGACCAGGCGAACGCCATCCGGGCTATGTTCCCAGGCGTAACCGCCGAAGACCTCGGCATTGGCTCAGCGGCCATTGACCACGGTAATCACACTATCGAAAAAGGCGGCGGCGTCTTCCTGGATGCCGCCGACCGCTACCTCAAGACGAAGGAGGAAATCGCCGCCTTCCTGGGAGAGTCTAACAATCCCAAGGCAGTAGTGGCTCGTGACCACATCCTCAACGCAGCTATTACAGCTGGCGGCGAGGATGAGCGTGTGCGCGTCATGACTGGAGAAGGTTTCATCCCAATCCAGCTCAAGGGTGCAAGCCAGATCCTTGGTACGTCCTACTTTCAGGACGGCCAGGTAAAGATCGTCGATCAGTGGCGTCAGTCACTGCCCGGCGACATCTACTGGCTGTACTTTACCTACGACGAGGTTGACGGAAAAGTTGCACGCAAGCTTGTGCCCGAAGCAACCCTTCGGGCCGACTGCGCCAATGTCAACGGTACGCAAATCCGTATCGTCCGACCCGACACCCCGCCAGCACCCAGCGTGACGCAGCCTCCGGGCGAAGAAACGTGCCCTCCGGGCACGGTCATGCAGCCAAACGGCGAATGCAAACCGCCCATCGGCAACCCTGTCTGCACCGAAAACTGCACTCCGCTGCAGCCGAAGGACTACACCCAAGGCTCTGGCTACCAGGGCAAGGCACCAACCGGAAGCGGCCTCAACGCTGATCCAGGTCCGGGCGAGTATAAAGCGCCCAGCCAGATGGAACAGCCGCCGTCAACACCGTATGTCGCCCCCGCTGCGCCAGCGCCTCAACCGGCGCCGGTACAGCAGCAAGACGGCACAGTGATTCCGGCCCCCAACCCCAACCCGACGCCATTTACACCGGCACCGGAGGAACCGGGAGTCAATCCGGCACCCGTTCCGGGGTCAACCGAACCGCCTCGTAACGAAGGTGAGATCGACAACCCCTGGGGCTAAGCATTACACGCTGGGTGGTGGCCAATCGGTCGCCACCCAGCACCACCCTTCATACTTCACTACTACTCGAGGAGACCCATTCCCAAGTAAATACCCATTCACTTGAAGTTGGTGTCTCCTCGAGACACCCCTACCTACTACCGTATGTTATAGTCTGATTTTCCCTGTAAGATGCATTTTAACAAGACGGCTTGCAAAGTAAATAAGCATAAGCATTGACATTTTGTTAAATATAATATATAATATAGTAAATTATTTATTTGATTCGCCTGAGAGCCGGATCAAGTGAGAGGAGTTCATATGCGTACACTATTAAACGCACTGCGTTACGCTCCTAAGCGTGCAAGTGCACTGGTAGCAATGATCGCTGCCGCAGTTATCGTTCCTGCAGTCCTATTCGCATGGGGCCCGGAGCGTCAAACCTACACTGTTGAAAAGCCAGCAGACCACGTTACCTTCAACTCAATCACCAACAACCCAAGTATTGGTGACGAGCGTAACTTCGTCGGCATCCGCGAAGCAGGCACAAACAACCTATGGACAGACAACATGGCTGTTCAAAACGGCAAAGAATACACCGTACGTATGTACGTACACAACAACGCGGCAGAAAACCTGAACCTCGTTGCTGAAAACGTTACAGCTAAGTTCAACCTGCCGACTAACACTGCTAAGTCAATCCAGGTTAACGGCTTCTTGAGCGCAAGCAATGCGACTCCACGTGAAGTCTACGACCATGCGACATTCAACAGCACCCAAGATTTCAACCTCGCCTACCAGTCAGGTAGCCTGAAGTTCGAAAACAACGTCTTTGGTCCTAACGGTATCGCTCTTCCTGAAAGCATCTTCACTAGCACCGGCGCAAAGCTCGGCTACGATAAGCTCGACGGTAAGATTCCTGGCTGTTTCAAGTATGACGGCTACGTGACTTTCAAGGTTAAGGCACAGGTTGCCGAAACTGCTAACTTCACTGTCGACAAGCAAGTTCGCAAAGCTGGTGCTACCGGCTGGAACAAGTCAATCGACGCCAAAGCTGGCGACAAGCTTGAGTACCTCGTTACCTACAAGAACGTTGGTCAAGCTCCACAAGACGGTGTAACTATGAAGGACACCCTTCCTGCGGGCATCACCTACAACCCTGGCACCACTCACGTTGCCAATACAACAAATCCAAACGGCCTAAAGGTTAGCGACAACATCGTTGCTGCAAGTGGCCTAAACATCGGTAACTACGCGGCTGGCGCAAATGCTTACGTCAAGTTTGAAGCAACCGTTGCTGCAAACGACAAGCTTCCAACCTGTGGTGCAAATACACTGACCAACAAGGTGCGTGCCGAAACTCAGTACGGCTGGAAAGAAAGCACTGCTGACGTTAAGGTTAACAAGACTTGTGTCGAAAAGCCAAAAGAAATCCAAGTGTGTGAACTTACTACTAAGAAGATCATCACTATCAAGGAAGCTGACTTCAACAGCAGCAAGCACTCAAAGAACTTCAACGACTGTAAAGTACCTGGTAAGATCACTGTTTGTGAACTCGCTACCAAGAAGGTAATTCAGATCGACGAGAACAAGTTCGACAGCAGCAAGCACTCAAAGAACATGAAGGACTGTGAAACTACTCCTGTAGTTCCAACTGAACTTCCACAAACCGGTCCTGCTGAAACAATCCTCAGCATCTTCGGCCTCGGTTCACTGATTGCCGCTACTAGCTACTACGTTGCAAGCCGCCGCGCTCTCAACTAATCTGAGACTGACCGCTCATCTTATCTGACGCGTAAGCCTCAGCCAAACCACCCCTGTATTTCAGGGGTGGTTTTTTGTATACTAGAAGTATTATGGTAAAGCAGAAGAAAAAGCGGACCAAGAAGTATAGTGGCGCCGACGCAGCCACGGCCCGTCCAAGCGTCACTCGGGTCAAAGCCGTTAAACGAACGAAGCTTCACGAATGGTGGCTTGATCGCCGTCGAGTCCTTAAGCCAACTCTTATTACAGGCGGTGTAGTCGCCGCAATTGTCTGGCTAGTTATTGAGCTCGTCCGCATCGCTAGCGGGAGCCTCTAAAAGTTTCTTAATTGGCAAGCGGAAGCCAAAGACGCTCCCCTCGCCCTCAGTTGACGAAAACACCATCGTCCCGCCATGTGCCGTAATAACGCGCTTTGCAAGGTAAAGGCCTACGCCAGTGCCATCTGGACGCTGCTTGCGTGCATTAGTTGCGCGGAAAAACTTACCGAAGAGGCGTGCTTGCTCCGCCTCGGGTACGCCAATGCCCGTATCGTGAACTTCCAGCAGCACTTCACCTGCTTCCACGGAAAGCTTCACGGTTATTGCCGTATGCTCACGCGAATAGTAGATCGCATTATCAAGGAAATTCATAATCACCTGACGCACCTTGCCCTCGTCAATATAAAGCACCGGCATACGAGAGGGGGCACGATATTTGATCTTCAAATTGCGCGACTTTGCCGTCGACTCCAGTGAATCAACCTCCTGGCCAACGATTTTCGCGAGATCAATCGGTCGGGCATCGAGCATAAACTTACCGGTCTGTAGACGAGAGACGTTCAGGAAATCGTTGATCAAATGCACCATTCGCTCACTACTAGCAAACGCTTCACTAAGTAGTTTTTGCTGCATTGGCGTAATTTCACCAGCATCGCCCTCAAGCACCATGCTGATATACCCTTTCACACTTGTTAGTGGCGTACGCAGCTGATGGGACGCCATACTAACAAACTCATCTTTGGCTTGATCCAGTTTTTGGAGTTTCATATTAGAGGTGCGTAGCTCCTTCGTAGCGTCTTCAATTCGCTGCTGGAGAGTCTCGTTTAATTCTCTCACCTCCTGAATCGAAAGTGCGTTTTGGATGGCGATAGTCAACTCGTCTGCTAATGTCATGAGCATACGGAGGTCGCGACGCACATACACACCGCTACGACGCTCACCAAGAAGCAAGTAGCCAAGAAGTCGGTTGGCTTGGCGCAGAGGCAATACAAGTGCAATACGATGGCTATCCAAGAACTTCTGCAGCATTTTGTCCTCGACAGCCTCAGTAAGTACTACCGGCTCCTCGCGGCCCGCCAGATACTCCGCAATCATGGCACCATCGCGTGGTACAAATTTGCTATGATGCGCCGTGCCCGCAGATATGTACCGTTCACCACCTTGGTATGTTACATAGAAAAAGCTCTGCTCAGCATTAAGCGTGACGCCGATCGTTTCTGCAGCACGTCGCAACAGCAGACGCATGTCTGTCGTCGTACTTAGTTCGCGATTGAGCCGGGCAAAGAAGTCGTCACTCTTATAGATACCGTGATAAAACAAACGGCGCGTGACGTGATTAAAGAAATAGCGCGCCGGCTGAAAGACGAGTGCCAGGATTACGGCAATTGCCACATTAGCCGCCACATCTACTGCACTGCCGGTTGTTACGTTGAAAAAGCGAGACAACAGAAACGCCAGACCAAAATATACTCCAACGAGACTTACAAAAACAAATGAATACGCAATCGTTCTCACTACCGCAAGCCGCACGTCAAGCAAGTGGTGTCGTGCAACAACGTACACAAGCGTCAACGTCCAGATAAGTAGCGCTATCCATGAGTAGCGCGCCGGCTCGACCGTACCGAGGGCATTCGTCAGGATAATGTTCGTCATCATGCCAGCTACCACACCACCGAGTAAACCGCTAGCGAGCACACCGAAGCGTCGCTTCACATACTTATGCCGAGCACGGTTGTAGGCCGTCAGCGCAAGCGCCGTACTATACACAATAAGCAATAGAATGTAGGCCAAAATCACAAAATAAAATACCTCGCGCTGCGGCACGACGATATTTCCACCGTCATACACACCCGAAAACGTCAGTGGCGTCAGCGTCAGTCCCACACCTGCCACTAGCGCCGCTGTAAGAGCACGCATGCCCGTACGAGGAATTGCGATTTTTGTGGCACTTGATACAAAACCAAGCATTGCATACAGCATCAGTAGTGATGCAATAAAGGTAATGCGAATAATCCAAAGGTTATATGTATCCGACAGTTCTGGGTTTTGAAGGTTAACAATCAAAATCCACGCAGTCGCAAATACCAGCAGTGCGGCCAGCCAGCGACGCATAGCTTCGCGAGGTGCCCGGATCACCACGCTTGCGGCTACAGCCAGTGCAATTAAACTACTGACAATTACCGCCCCACCTAAGAAAATGTTCATGCTTTTAAGTATGCCTGACTCTTAAAATTTTGCAATCCTGATTGGAGTATCGGGCGCTGACCGAAAATAGCCGCGAACAAATAGACTCACCGCCCGCTCGCCTAGTGAACTTACGCGCCGTTTCTCCGCCCTCTCTCGACTAAAAGTCGCGGGGACATCGATCTTATAGGGGCGCTGCACTCCTTTGTACCCCGGAAAGTTCATATCCTCATCGCTCAAAGGTTGAAATGCCCATTCAAAAATACGCGCATAGAACTTTTCGGCCATTACAGGATCAAGACCACAGACGACATATTGCACATCCTGCTGGTGCGCATAGTGAAACAACTCTCGCATTACCTTGAGCGTCGCCAAGGTCGGCACGCCCGGCTGCTTAACAAAGCCACCAACTTCAGCCACACGCCCGGGCGCCAGCGCGCGTAGCGCATCAGCCTCTCCCTCCGCAAGGCGATCGAGCGGCAAGAGGAGGTCGTCGACTGAGCTCTCCGGCCACCATATCATACGAGTCGTTGCCACCATCTCGCCCGCTTGATCATAGACACCAAAATACCGGCTCTTGTCGGCATATGCATCTGTCGCCAAAGTTCCGTCAGGAGCAATTTGCTCCGGCGCGATCTTACCTAGATCCAAATACCTTTCGGCAACCATTTGGCGTGCCCGCAGGATCTCCTCAGGAAAATCATCTAAAGAAACAGCCGTATAGTGCGGCTGCATCCCCTCAATACTCTCGCGTACCCATTCGGCACCGATGTCAGTAAATAACCTTGTTTCTTTTGACATGTTGATCTGAATTGTTCTGTATTGCGTTTCACTGTATCATAGAATCAATATGACCAAAATAGCAATCATCGAAGACGACCCAACTATCAACCAAATGTACCGCATGAAATTTGAGGCGGACGGGTTTGAAGTAGAGGTTGCCGATGACGGCAAGCGCGGCGTTGCGCTCGTCGAATCGTTTACCCCCGACATTATCTTGCTCGACTTACAAATGCCACACATGAACGGCGTTGAAGCACTTACGGAAATCCGCGGACATGACTGGGGCAAAGCAACACCGGTTATTATTCTTACAAACCTCGGCGTCGAAGAGGCACCAAAAGAACTCCAAAGCCTCGATATCTACGGCTATATCGTTAAAGCCGAGCTCACCCCCCGCCAAGTGGTTGGACGCGTTAAAGAAGCGCTCGGTCTCGAGTAGAGTTTATAACTGATCGGCTGGAATCGTTGCACGAGCAGCCGTAATAACGTGATCATACAGGGCGGCAATTGTCAGCGGCCCTACACCACCGCGCTCCGGTGTAATCGTAATGTCATTGCGTTCGCGGACCCTCGGATCAACATCACCAACCAACACACCATCTTCACTAGCCGTTCCTGCATCAACTACGACTGCACGCGGTGGTATCATATCTGGCGTAAGAAGTCGCGGTACACCTGTTGCCGACACAATGATATTACTTTGGCGAAGTATCGACGAAATATCCTTCGTCGTATCATCAAGTACCGTCACGTCGTAGCCGCTTGCATGCCACATCTGACTTAGCGGACCACCCACCAGGCGACCATTGCCAACAATAGTAATCTTTTTGCTACTCAACTCTACACCATACCCAGTCAACAGCCAGTTAATAGCCTCTGCTGTAGCACTATCAAACCTTGCCTGCCTCCCAAGCCCGTCAACATCTTTCGCAGGATCAATTAGATTCACTATCTCATCAGTTTTAGTTGGGTCGTCGAGTGGCAACTGCACAATAATCCCATGCACTGTAGGATCGGCGTTATAGGTCGCCAGTGAGCCAGCCAGCTCATCCACCGGTACCGTATCAACGACCGTTTCAATCAAAATATCATCACCATACGCCCGCTTCATGCGGACATACGCATCAATCGCCTGCGAGCTACCCGGAGTCTTTAAAATCACAAGCTTTGGGTGCGTATGCCACGCTTGGCGCAGTGCACGCACTTGTTTTGCTTGACGCTCTTGAATATAGCCAACAAGCTCAGAACCATTTAGTAATTTTGCCATCTATATCCTATAATATCACCCTTGCCCCTCTCGCAGCGATAGAGCAGCAAGGTAAAACCTTCGTCATCAATAAAATAGCCGGCGATCACCGGCTATTTTATCGTCTTAATTATCTCTATTCGAAACTCGCAAGTTCAGCCTCGAGATCAGACAATGTGGCATTGTCATCAAGATTTATATCATCGAGCATCGCTTCTGTCTTGGTGAGATCACTGGTTGCAGCAATCGTCGGAACATCAGCAGTGCTTGTTCCGGCTACTTCAACCGGCTTCGTTCCATCAATCGATCGATCGTAAAAGACATATCCAAGTACACCCACGACCAGCACAACTCCGCATACCAATCCAAGCTCAACAACCGAAAAGCCATGTTGCCTATTCATTGCTAGCCTCTCCTGACGTTCCGTCCGTTGACGGTGTTGTCGAAGTCTGAGCTTGCGCCGACTTAACCGCTACTATGAGGTTCTTCACTGAGGTGCGGTAGTCCTTAAGTGCAGCAACCTGAGCCTTGTGGGCCTCGCGGAACTCCTGAGAAGCAATCTTTGGATTGTCACTATCGCATGAGAACACATCGCCTACCGACTGTGTGCTGGCAACGGCTGCTTCCGCCGCTAGTTTTTTCGTGTCGACTTCTGCCACTAAGATATCGTAATTTTCGGCGACACGACCTTTGTTTTCATAAAATTCTTTCACACGGTCAGTGATTTTAGTAAAGACGGCAATGTGATCTTCTCCGCGCTTCGTCATTTGCGCCATAGTCGCCTCAATGCGCTGCTCGCGCGCCTGGCACGCCTCGAGCTTCGCCCCTTCAAGGCGTTGCTTAGCTTCAGAAGCACGTGTCTGTGTGCGCTCCTTAGCCTCCTGAGCACGCACCTTCGCTTCTTGAGCACGAGCCTCGGCCTTAGCTTTCGCTTCGTCTAGACGGTGCTGTGCTGCTGCCCTTTTCTCTTCGACCGCCTGTTTCAATGTTTCGCGATCAGTCACTTCCTGTGCGCCCGCGACGCCCCCGTAGCCTAGGGTTGAGATAGCAATAAATGCTGCCGTAACCAAACCGATACCCGCACGGTTACTGTGACGGATAAACTTCATATAGATGTTGTCCTGCTTACGTTAGTACTTTTTACATCGTACACCGCGACGCCTGGCAGCGCAATGTGCTCATCTAAAGAAAAGTACTAATCACAACAGTCGTTTTTATGCTCTCTGTAACCTCAGTGATAGCGAACTTCACTGCTTACTGGCGTTTGCGATGATCGTTTCAAGCACTTTCTGATACGTCCGCAGCTCAGCCTCTGTTAGGCCACCGAGAAGCTTCTTTAGTTCAGTAGCCACGTCTGCTTCTACGTCAGTCACAAACTGGCGCCCCTTTTTTGTCAAAATCAACAATTTTGCACGACGATCAAACTGATGCTGAACGCGCTCCACAAGGCCACGCTCGACAAGGTCATTGCCCATTGCAGTCACAAAAGGCGCCTTAACCGCCAAACGCTCTGCGAGCTCAACTAGGCGTATCCCATTGGGCGAGTGAGCTACGGCACCCAAAAAAGACCAAGCGGTTGGCGAAAGATCATACCTATCAAGCTTCCGTGTTACCGTATCACGCAACACTTTGTGCGATTTTGCAAAAATAGCACCTGTTAGATAAGTTGGTATATGCATATATATAGTATAACTTATTACCAAAATAGTTATATAGGTTAACTAATATTTATTACCTATTTTTTAAGTAAATGTGTGAAATATTTCACATTTGTATCTGTTATTGTAATATACTTCACATAAATTTCATTTTGTTGTCATAATGCGTCAGAA
>CBIHLX010000002.1:0-37344 GCA_966210935.1 uncultured bacterium
ATCCTAGCGCCTTCAGGTGTACAGCTGGTTGCCTTTTTCTTGGATACTTTATCAAAGGTTACGGTCGCATTCGATGTCCCTGACGTTTTGTTATACCAAGAGGGGAAGAGCTCGCCGTTAATTGTTTGGAGACCGGCAGGACGGGTAAACCAGCTACCGCCGCCGTCTGGGCTCCACTTGCCTTCGGCTGCGTAAACTTCTTTATGAGCATACTCCATTACTTGGCCTACGATCTTGGCTGGGATTGATGAGTTGCCATTTGTGAGAGGAGTAGTGTCTGGATTTCCCAGCCAGACTCCCATTGAAAGAGCTGGGGTGTAGCTAAGTGTCCAAATATCCTTAGGTTTACCGTCCCTGTCTGAAGTACCGGTTTTGACGGCTGTTCGTACGCCAGGTACGTAGAGACCGTAGAAGTTGCGTCCGTAGAGACCGGCACGTGCATTGTCGTCACTCAAGATGTCAGACACGATATAAGCTGACTGAGGATCAAGTACTTGTTTGCTCTCGTCCTTGAACTGTTTAATAACCTCGCCTTGGCTGTTAGTGACTTTTAGTACAGTGCTGGTTGGCTTGTATGTTCCCAGACGACCGAGTGAGGCGAACGCGTTGACGTGATCGATCATGCGGGTGCCGCAACCACCGATAGCTGACGATAGACCAGCTTGTGCATCGGCACCTTGTGTACAGTAGTTGGTGTCGCCAAGTGCGCGGATTGTTTCAAGTGTCGGCTTGACGCCGCTAATGTGCATTGCTTTTACGGCAGGGACGTTCCGTGATAGTCCGAGTGACTTGCGGATATTGATGCTACCAAGGAACTTCCTATCAGCGTTGTTTAGCTCAGCGCCGTAGATAGCTTTCATGTCGTTACTGTCGGACAAGATCGAACCGCTTCCGTAGTTTGCCTTGCCTTTGCCCTGGTCGCTAAAGAGTTGGGCATAAACAAGCGGCTTGATAGTTGAGCCTGGCTGGATGTATGCCGTAGTAGCATTGTCTTGACCAAAGCCTTCATAGCTATAGTCACGACTACCCATCAAGGCGACGATCTGGCCCGTCTGCGTATCCTCTACCGTAGCAGCACCGTTGGTAAAGCCGGCGAAGTTCGGTGTATTAGAAGCAAAGAGAGTGTTCATTGACTCTTCAAGTTTATTTTGGATTCGGCTATCAAGGGTAGTTGTGACGGTGAGTCCACCTTGGCCGACGGTTGCCTTGCCAAGTTCTTGTTCAAGTTGGTTGCGCACCATCTGTACAAAGTGAGGCGCCTTAATGTCGTCAAACTGGCTGGCTGCAGGTTTGAGATCATCAAGGATTGGGTATTTCTTGGCTTCGTCTGCTTCAGATCGTGAGATGAAGCCTTGGTCTGCCATTCGGTCCAGTACATCATGCTGGCGGACTATAAGGGCGTCATTGCCGGCAGTATTGTAAGGGTCATAGAGGCTTGGACTATTTGGAATTGCTGCTAGTAGTGCGGCTTGAGGAAGAGTGACGTCTTTGGCGCTGACACCAAAGTAGGTCTGAGCGCCTGACTCAACGCCGT
Organism: uncultured bacterium; assembly: GCA_966210935.1. Taxonomy (GTDB): domain Bacteria; phylum Patescibacteriota; class Saccharimonadia; order Saccharimonadales; family Saccharimonadaceae; genus CBIHLX01. The sequence continues at coordinate 1,535 of CBIHLX010000002.1, forward strand.
TACGACGACCGCCATACGGTGACTCGTTAAGGTAGAGGTTAAGAATCTGGTCTTTGTCATACATGCGCTCTACCTCGATTGCAAGAATCATTTCTTTGATCTTTCGAGGGATACCGCCAAAGCCGCGGTCGCCCGCTTCGTCGGCAAAGAATACCTGTTTGACGAGTTGCTGAGTGAGGGTTGAGCCACCCTGGGTGCTACCACCCTTAAGGTTATTGATTGAAGAGCGGAAGATACCGCTGACGCTAACACCACCATGCTTGCGGAAATCTTTGTCTTCGATAGCCACGGTTGCGTTCTTCATGTTGTCGTTAATGTCCTTACCGTCGACAACAAGCTTGTAGTTACCTTGACCTTTATCTTTCCAAAGGGTCTCTCCGTTGCGGTCGAGGTAGGTTGTGACTGTTGTCTGAACACGCTTTGAAAGCTCGCCCGGGCGTATTTGGTCAAGATCTTTGCGGTAATAGGCAAAAAGGCCACCGACAAGTAGTACGTTGAGAAGGATTGCGACGCCGGCAATTTTAAGGGCTAGGATACCGCCACGCTTGCTCACCCAGAACTTCCACATGCGCTTTGGATGCATGCGGTATACCATGCGTTTCACTGGATGCTTCGGCAAGCTCGCAAGATATTCTGCTTTGCGGCGCGCTTCAGTGTCGCGACGAGTTTTTCGCTTGTGCGCGAGATTCGAGTACACGTTAAGACTGCGTGCTCGTTTGCTAGGTTTATTAACCACGTAACTTCCTTCCCATAAGCATTATTACTCACTATTATACCACCGATTCCGTCGCGTCTAGAGGTAATTTCTGTTATACTTACCAGAGTTAATTACCCATATAAAGGCGATAGGATGAAACTTTCCGAAGAACTGCAGTGGCGCGGTTTTTATAACCAAACTACATTTGACTCACCATCTAACTTGGACGAGCAGCAGTATACTCTCTATCTGGGTACGGATCCGACGGGTGATAGTTTGCATGTCGGACACTTGGCCGTCTACATGATGGTGCGTCGCTTCTTGGACCACGGACACAAGGTAGTCCTGCTTGTCGGTGGCGGTACTGGTGTTGTTGGCGACCCGGGCGGTCGTGACGATGAGCGTCAGCTGATTTCGCTTGAGCAGATTGCAGACAACAAAGCCGCACTAGCTGCGCAAGTTTCAGGCTTATTTAGTGGCAAAGAATTCACGCTTGTCGATAACTACGATTGGCTGAAAGACGTCAGTATTTTAGAGTTCCTACGTGATGTGGGCAAGCACTTTAGTATGAGTCAGCTTGTGCAGCGGGACTTTATTGCGACACGTATCGGCGAGGGCGGCACGGGTATTAGCTATGCCGAGTTTAGCTATACGCTCCTCCAGGGTTACGACTTCTGGCATCTGCACAATCATCACGGTGTTGATCTTCAGATTGGCGGAAGTGATCAGTGGGGTAATATTCTTTCTGGTGTCGATTTGATTCGCAAGAAAGAAGGCCGTGCCGTGCATGGTATGACAGCGCCAATCATTATTAATAAAGCAACCGGAAAGAAGTTTGGGAAATCAGTTGGCGGGGCTGTGTGGCTTGATCCGAAAAAGACAAGTGTCTACCAGTTCTATCAATTCTGGCTCAATACCGATGACGAAGGTGCGATTGATTACCTCAAACTCTTCACGCTACTCGATAAGGATGCGGTTGATGCAGTTGCGGCGGAGCACGCCGTTGACCCAAGTGCGCGCATTGCCCAGAAGCGACTTGCCCAAGAGTTGACCGATCTAGTGCACGGTGTAGAGCGCCGTGAATCTGTAGAGCGTGTGACGAATGCGCTCTTTGGTGGCGGTGATTTTACTGCGCTTCAAAATGGCGATATCGAAGCCCTCTCTGCAGAGATCCCGACTGTCGCTACTGGTGTGACGGTGATTGAGGCGCTGGTCGAGGCTGGTGTGGTCGCGAGTAACGGCGAGGCGCGTCGCCTTATCAGCGGTGGTGGTGTTAGTGTGAACGGCAAGAAAATTGGTGAAGACCTAACTGTTAGTGCCTCTTCTCTTATTAAAAAGGGCAAGAATAGTTTCGTCCTCGTCCGCTAAATTGCTTGCTATACTATAGGTATGAATCTAGCCACGTCGCTTGATAAGATCAAGGGCGTTGGCCCTAAGACCGCGGAGCAACTTGCTGCGGCTGGCCTGCGTACTGTTGGGGATTTGATCAACTTCTTGCCTCGACGTCACGAGGACTTTACTGAAGTGGTTAAAATTGCGGATATTCATCCAGGCAAGATGACTATTAAGGCACGCTGCGAGAAGATTGCAACGCGTCCTGTGCGTCGAGGCCTCCGCCTTACGACGGCGACACTTGCAGATGATACCGGCAAGCTCCAGGCGATATGGTTCAATCAGCCATACCGTGAAACGCAGCTAAAAAGCGGTGAGGAATTTTTCTTTTCAGGAGAGTTTGAGTTTAGCTACAACAAATACCAACTCACCAACCCAAGTGCTGAACAGGCTAGTGAGATGCCGGTGCAGACCGATCGCATGGTGCCGGTCTACAGGTCTATTAAAGGACTCAAGAGCCTGGTGGTACGTAAAATTATGAATGAGCTTCGTCCGCTTATGTCGATGCTTCCGGAGACATTGCCGCAAGATATTGTCGTCAAAGAGAAGCTCATTAGTCGCGGCGATGCGCTACTTAACATGCACTCTCCTAAGACAGTGAAAGATGTAGAGAAGGCGAGGGAACGCCTGGCATTTGAAGAGCTTTTTCAGTTGCTGTTGGCTAGCCAGCTCAACAAGCAGGAGAATGCTAAGCTCGACGGCTGGCATATACCATTTGAGCAATTAGTGGTTGCTGATTTTGTGAAGCAGCTTCCGTTTGCATTAACGGATGCTCAGCGTCGCGCAGCCTGGGAGATTATCCAGGACTTTGAAAAGGAAGTGCCCATGAATCGACTGCTTCAGGGTGACGTAGGTGCCGGTAAAACGGTTGTCGCCGGATTGGCGGCTCGTCAAGCGGCCTATCATGGCTTCCAGACAGCCCTTCTGGCGCCAACTGAGATTCTTGCTTCTCAGCACGCCGAAACGCTCAGTCGACTACTTGAGCCGTTTGGTGTGGTAGTGGGTCTACTAACCGGAAGCGTCAAGGGCACGGCGCGTAAGACGCTCTATGAGCAGATAGCAAACGGCGGCGTTCATGTGGTTGTCGGTACGCACGCCATTATTCAGGAAGCGGTTACCTTCCATAAACTGGGCTTTGTAGTGATCGATGAGCAGCACCGCTTCGGTGTGGCGCAGCGCCAGGCTCTTCTGACGAAATCTGAACGCATGCCGCATCTACTCGCAATGACAGCAACGCCGATTCCTCGTAGTTTAGCCCTCACTGTGTATGGGGAACTTGATGTGAGTATTCTTAATCAGCTACCAAAGGGTCGCAAGCCAATTGAGACCAAGATCTGGTCGCCAGTCAGTCGCGATGCGCTGTATAAAAAGATCGACACCGAACTTGCCGCAGGTCGCCAAGCGTATGTCATCTGCAGTTTGATTGATGAAAATCCCGACAACGATATCAAGAGTGTTGAGGAAGAGTACAAGAAACTCCGCAATTCAGTCTTTGGGCATCGTAAAATTGGACTCTTGCACGGAAAGCTCTCAGCTGACGAAAAAGACCAGGTGATGCGAGAATTTGCCGAAGGTCGCTGCGACATTTTGGTAAGTACTACGGTTGTAGAAGTGGGTGTCGATGTACCAAATGCGACGGTTATGATGATTGAAAACGCTGATCGCTTTGGTCTTTCGCAGCTTCATCAGCTTCGAGGCCGAGTTGGTCGGTCATCGCACCAGAGCTACTGCTATCTGGTGACGAGCGACACAAACAAGCCAAGTCAGCGTCTTCGTGAAATTGAGAAATCAAATGATGGCTTCTACTTGGCAGAGGTGGATCTCAAATTACGCGGTCCGGGCGAAATTTATGGTCGCGCACAGCACGGTGCGCTAAACTTGCAGATCGCTACCTTGGCGGATACAAAGTTAATTGCTCGGGCTAGCCATGAAGCAAAGTGGTTCGTCGAAACGGCTCAAAATTTGTTAAACTATAAAGAACTGGCAGCGCAGGTGGAGCAGTATCAGCGCTTAACCACATTGAACTAATATTATGTATTCAGGTACAACGTTTCGCACTAAGTCTGGCCGGGTGATGGGCGTGCATCAGCGTATTGATCGCGTTGCACATCGTCATATTAAGCATCGCGTACCGCGCACGATGCATTTTCCAACGACTCACGATATTTTGCATTTCGAGGGTCTAAACGGGCCAGATGGCATCAAACGCAAGAGTCCAGCCAAGGACGAGCCATGGCACTATATCGATCCGCTCAACGCAGAGGATCGTGGCTTAGTGGTAATGATCAATGATCACATCCACAACTTGACCATTGCTCTGCGCGACGGCAATAATGAGCGCGCAGCTTTTGAGGCGGCATGGCTAGCACACGCGGTTGTAGATGGCCTCACGCCAGCACACCACTACCCACTTGAGGCAAAACTTGAAGAGCTACGCGGTGGCAAGGGTCTTGAGACTCGCACTACAACAAAGGAGAAGTTGATTCTTCCTGGCAAGACACGCCGTCACCAGCTTCGCAATAATTGGGAGTACTGGGGTGTAAAAGGTGTTTTTACGACACATCTTTCATTTGAATTAGGTGTTGCCTCAACGATCGCGTCAGTTAACTTTGATCATACCGAGCCGACGGATGAAGAGTATAGTCACCTTGAAAATGTCGGGTTTGAACAAGTCTTTCTTGAATCACTCGAGGCAATCGCAAAGATGGATATGTATACGGAATTTTCACGCCAAGGATGGAATCGCCATATTGTGCGCGAAACACGTAATGTTTTGATGCCGATCATTATTAAAACCGTAACTCTTGGCTGGTATCAGGCAATCTACTGCGCGGAGAAGCAGAGATGAATATTCGAATCATAAGCGGTAAGTATGGGGGGCGCAAAATTGAGGCACCTGATACTTCTCGTACTCATCCTATGAGCGAGCGGGCAAGAGGCGCAATGTTCAATAGCCTGGCAGGTCTTGCCGAGGATGCTGTGGTGCTCGATGCGTTTGCTGGTACCGGATCGGTAGGTTTGGAGGCGCTCAGTCGGGGTGCGGCTCACGCGACATTTATCGAGCGCGATCGTATTGCTCAAAAAGTGCTTGCAGCAAATATTACTACACTTGGCGTTGAAGATCAGACAAAGCTCATTCGTACTACTGTTGCGAATTGGCTTGAAACATCCGGCGATCAGGAGTTTGATCTTATTTTTGTAGATCCACCATATAATGACCCTCAGTTATCCACAGCCTCAAAACTCTTAAGTCTTTTAAAGCCCGGGGGTTATATGATATTATCACACCCAGGTAGGGGTGAGGTACCGACCAAAAACGGAGTTGTTGTGGTGGACAATCGTAGTTATGGGAACGCTTTCCTCACCTTCTACCGCCGAGAAGATTAAGACGCATGATGCGTCTTTTTTGTATAGATGGTAAGTCGAAAGTTTCAAAATAAAAGCAGCTCCGGGATTTCTCCCGGAGTGCAGCCATAACGTAGGATCTTGTTATGTAGTAACTATAGCATAGTAAGATCTCGTTGTACAGGGAATATAAAAAAGATCCATGCGGATCTTCTTTATATGGTACGCGAGAAAGGACTTGAACCTTCACGCCCGGAGGCACTAGCTCCTAAGGCTAGCGTGTCTACCAATTCCACCACTCGCGCGTAGCTGCACATCGTGTGCTTTTCTAATATAACAAATCCTCAGCAAATTTACCAGATAGTGACCTCATATCCATATTGCTTGTGGTATGATAGTACCAAATGAAGGGGAATTTGCATGAGTAAAGTGGCTGCATATCTGCAAGAACATATCCTAGGTGAAGTGATTATCCAGCCCTCGGTTCTCGATACTTACAGCACTGACGCAAGTATTCTTACGGTGCGACCCGAGATGGTGGTGTATCCTCGGGTAACGAATGACATACGTAAAGTTGCTCGGTTCGCTTGGCAGCTAGCCGAGAAGGGTCATATTTTGCCAATTACGGCTCGCGGCAGCGGAACTGACCAGACGGGTGCGGCAATCGGCAGGGGTATTGTCGTAGCAATGCCAGCCCATATGAACCAGCTTTTAGAATTTGACGCTCGTCAAAAACTCGTCCGTGTGCAACCGGGATTAAATGCCAAAGCCCTTGCCGATGCGCTATTCCTTCAAGGTATGGGTGTTCCAGCCTTACCTCGCTCTCGTTCGTATAGCACAGTGGGTGGCGCAGTGGCGAATAACGCGACAAGTCCCCGCTCGGCTCGATCAGGCTCGATGCGTCACTGGGTACATCAGCTCGAAGTTATTCTTGCTAATGGTGATGTACTGCAAACCGAGCGTATTTCAAAGCGTGATCTTAATAAGAAAAAGGGCCTCCAAACTCTTGAGGGAGAGATCTATCGCGCAATTGATAATTTGCTAGATGATTATGCCGAAACAATCGAAACCAAGATTGGTCAAGACGAGGTGCGCAACAATGCCGGATATGCGGCCATTCGCGAGGTGCGGCAGCGTGACGGCTCGATTGACCTGACGCCGCTATTTGTGGGCTCTCAGGGGACGCTTGGCATTATTTCTGAAATGATTCTAAAAGCTGATTATCTGCCAAGTAAGCGAGGCGTAGTAGTCGCTTCATTTGCTACAGCCGAGGCTGCCCGTGACGCGCTTGACGCACTAACCGGTTTCGACCCGGCAATACTTGAGTATTATGACGGTGAGCTGTTCGCCGAGGCTGACAAACAGGGTGCCAGGTACTCCGTCTATTCAAATACTGACCATCGTGCGGTCATCGTAATGGTGTTTGAAGATTTTAATGATCATGCGGTTGCAAAGCGTCTTAAAAAGGTAACGAAGTATCTTGCCCAGACCGATGCCGACGTGACGACGAGTGAAACGGTGTCCGTGGACGAATTACTAGTGATTCGTGATGTCATGAATTATGTACTTGTTCCAGCGACAAAAGGCATATCGGCGCCACCAATTCTCGATGGTGTGTATATCCCAAGTAATCGCCGCGAGGAATTTATCGACAAGATAGATGAGTTGGCGCGAAAGCATCATGTCGTGTTATCTCCGTACGGCGATATGCTTGATCATGTATGGTACGTCCGTCCGCATTTTCAACTCGCAAAGGTTAGCGACAAGCAGAAGATACTCAAGCTTCTAGAGGAGTACATGGATGTCGTCGATAGCCTTGGGGGTTATGGCGTGGCAGAAGCTGGCGAGGGTCGCCTGAAAGTCCGCGCCGCTCAGAAAAATGTCGATGATGACGTGCTTGAGATGTATGACGTCATTAAAGCAATCTTTGATCCAAACGGCATCCTCAACCCTGATGTAAAGCAGCCTGTTGAGTTGCGGCAGCTTGTTTCGCAATTACGAAACGATTACGACATGTCAGAAATCGCCCGTCATGGCCTCTGGAATTAGCCTTGTAAAATAGGCTGGTAAGCTGTATTATTTTACAGGTAAACACGAGCATACGTGGCGGCTTCGGATGGACAACCGTAGACGCGCTGACGCAGTGTTAACTGCACGAGCACGAGTGGCGGAATTGGTAGACGCGCTAGCTTCAGGTGCTAGTGCCCGTATGGGCGTGGAGGTTCAAGTCCTCTCTCGTGTACCAAACAAAGAAGACCTTAGGGGTCTTTTTTGTTTGGTTTCAAGTGGCATTTTTTTGCATCCTCTCATAATAAAATAGCGGCCTATTGCCGCTATTCTTAAGGGATGATTTGATTAAACGGTTCCGGTTTCAATTGGGCCGTTCATGTAGTTGAGTCCTGCAAAAGCTAGGAATAAGGCGGCGAGTATACCAATGATGACAGCCAAGATAAGAAGTATCAATGTGGCAACAGACAGGCCGTGTGGCTTAGGGCGCTGATCGCTCGGTGTCTGGCTGTACTGGCGGTATAGGATTGCACTCGATGCAGTTGCAACAAGGAGATCGATAATACCGAGTGTGATAATAGTGAAGAGCGTTTGACCGGCTACAGTGGTGATCCATGAGCCTTTGGTCAGTGCAACACTGTGCTTGATGGCAGCGTTGCCCCTTAGCTCCTTGTCAAAGAATGCGACTGGCGCTAGTGAGTATTGTACTGACTTGATGATACCCGGAATAATAAACAGCAGTGACCATGCAAGTACCTTTAGTGCCGTCAGAATCTGGAGCCATAAGAAACTCCAGAAGCGCTTAGCAGTAGCACGAAGAGCCACCTTGATAGTAGCAGTTCCGCCATTTGCGGTTTTAGCGGCTGTGTAGGCCATGATGCCATTTACAAATGTAGCGCCCGTAATAATGAGGAGTGCTAACGCGACAATAAGCGCTGCAATTTCCGGTGTGACACTGAAGGTTCCGTCCATCGCAGGCTCTTCGGGTTGCTTGTAACTAGTTAAGACTGACAAGACTGAGAGGATAACAAGTAAAATTGCGACTCCCTGGGCTTTCAAGAAGACGAGATTGATGCCCTTAGTGCCAATGAAGAATGGGTTGTTGATGTATTCGACCGGTGCTTTCTGCGTTACGGGTTCAGCCATAATGACTCCTCAAAATATGTTAATAGCATTAGCGTACCACCCCTTTAGGAGCTTGTCGATAATGATAGGTATAATAGGAGGATGAATTTGGACAATATAGAGCAGGTGATCGGTGTTGGTCCGCATCCGCAGCCATGGCCCGATGACTCTCGCTATGACCGGGAGCTGCTCGCGCAGGGTGATCGTCGCAATGTCGAAGACAAGTACCGCTACTGGACTGTTAAAGCAATTGTGGCCGACCTTGACCAGTCGCGCATAGGGCTGCATGTTGCAATTGAGAATTGGCAGCACGACCTGAATATCGGTACGATTGTCCGTACGGCAAACGCCTTCAATGTCGCGGCTGTGCATGTTATTGGTAAGCGGCAGTGGAATCGACGAGGCGCCATGGTGACTGACCGATATTTGCATGTGTTTCATCATCCAACAATTGATCATTTTGTGATGTCCATGAAAGATAAGCGTATTATCGCAATCGATAATCAACCAGGTGCTACATCATTGTCGCAGACTGTATTGCCTGAAAATGCGGTATTTGTATTTGGTGGCGAGGGACCGGGCCTATCTCAGGAGATGATCGTTGCTAGTGAAAGCATGGTTATGATTGAGCAATTGGGGAGTACTCGATCAGTGAACGTTGGCGTGGCGGCAGGAATTGTCATGTACGATTGGGTGCGACGTCATCACTTGTCGAGCAACTAGGCGCCCGAGTGGCGCTTATCCTTGCGTTTTATAGGGAAAAATGCAAAAATAACGGAGTTATGAGTACTCTTTCATCTAAGCCCTACAAAGGCACGCGCGACTATTATCCAGCCGAAAAGCGTGTCCAAAACTATATTTTTGGTATGTGGCGCAAGGTGGCTCATGGTTTTGGGTACGAAGAGTACGGTGCACCGATTCTTGAGCCAATCGAGGTATATGAGGCTAAGTCTGGTCAGGAGCTTGTTGGCGAACAGACCTATGTCTTTACGGACCGCGGCGAGCGTCGAGTGGCGATTCGTCCGGAAATGACTCCGACGATTAGTCGCATGGTAGCCGCTCGTCGACAGGAGCTAGCGTATCCGGCGCGTTTATTTAGTATTGCGAATTTCATGCGCTATGAGCGGCCGCAGCGCGGCCGTGAGCGAGAGTTCTGGCAGTTGAATGTTGACCTATTTGGTGCTGATACGGTTTTGGCTGATGCTGAAATTATTACGATGGGTGCAGAATTCTTGAAGGTCTTTGGCGCCAAAGATGATATGTACGTGATCAAGATCAACGATCGACGTGTAATCAACTTTATGATGAATGAGTATCTTGAGCTCGATGCAGTCCAGGCGCAATTAATGATTAAGTTGTTTGATCGCAAAAATAAGATTAGCAACGAAGATTTTCGTGACCAAGCAATCGACATCTTTGGTGACGATAAGGCCAAGGAAGGACTTGGAAAGATCGCAGAGCTTCTCAGTGCGACGAGCATGTCTGAGTTGCCTGCAAAGATACGTGAAAATAGTGCCGTCCAAGAGGTGCAGGAGCTATTCACGCTACTTAGCCAGGCGGGTGTGAAAAATGCCGTCTTTGATATCACTCTGATGCGCGGCCTTGATTACTATACTGGTACCGTGTTTGAGTTCTTTGATAATCACCCTGACAATAACCGCGCCTTGTTTGGTGGTGGGCGATATGATGGTCTGGTCGGTCTATTTGGTGCAGAGCCAATCTCTGCTGTGGGTATGGCGCCGGGTCTGACTATGACGGAACTATTTTTGCAGACGCACAATCTACTACCTCAGTTGCCATCGACTACTGAAGTGTATGTCGTGGTTCTTGGGCAGTCACAAATCGGCGCGTCTAAGCTGGCAGCGCAGCTCCGTGCAGAGGGTGTTCGCACAGAACTTGACATTACTGGCCGCAAGCTTGATAAGCAGCTGCGTACCGCTATTAAGAAGAGCGTTCCATATATTGTGTTCGTCGGTGAAGACGAGCTATCAAAGGAGGTGTATACCTTTAAAGATACTGCAACAACCGAAGAACAGAAGTTGAGCTTTGAGCGGATCGTTTCGACAGTCAAAGACCGTCGCCGTCACAGTGTCGTCGATTTCGACGACGAGCTATTTTCCTAGCAGGGTAGCTGCGCTCGCTGTTAGTTTGTGGCGACTTCTTCAATCTGTTATAGTAGGTTGAGTATGAAGACGACTGTTAAACACCTATCAGAGACAAAGGTTGAGCTTACTATCTCGCTCGGCCAAGAAGAATTAGCTGCTGCAGAGCAGGTAGCTCTTACGAAGCTTGCAAAGAACATTAAGGTTCCTGGCTTTCGCCAGGGTAAAGTGCCTGTTAACGTAGCTGCAAAAAACGTTGACCCTGAAGCGCTCGCTCAGCAAACACTCGAAGATGCACTATCGAAGGCTGTTGCTGATGCATATATTGCCGAAGGCCTGCAGGCGCTTGATCGTCCTGCTGTTGATATTAAGAAATTCGTTCCAGGTCAAGAGCTGGAGTTCACTGCTGAAGCTGAAATCCTTCCAAAGGTAAAGCTTGGTGACTACAAGAAGCTCAAAGTAGAAGAAGAGAAGATTTCTGTAGCTGCTAAGGAAGTGACTGAAATTATTGATCGTATGCGCCAAGGCTTCTCAGAGAAGAAGGCTGTTGAGCGTGCGGCCAAAGATGGTGATGAAGCGACTATCGACTTTGTTGGTAAGAAGGACGACGTAGCGTTTGATGGCGGTACTGGTCCGGACTACCCACTGACACTCGGCTCAAATTCATTCATCCCTGGCTTTGAAGAGGGAATCATTGGCAAGAAACCTGGCGAAACCTTTGATCTTGCGCTGAAGTTCCCTGATGACTACCATGCTGCCGATCTTAAGGGTGCTGACGTTGTCTTCACGACGACCCTTAAGGAGCTCAAAGAAGTAGTACTTCCGGAAGTTGACGACAAGTTCGCGGCTCAGGCCGGTCCATTTAAGACGGTTGATGAGCTAAAGGCTGATATTAAGCGTGAGCTAACCGAGCAAAAAGAGCGTGAAGCGAAAGAAAAGCTCAAAGACGAGCTGGTAAAGCAGCTGATTGAAGTTAGCGAAGTGCCGGCACCTGAAATCCTTGTTAAGGACCAGGAGGGTTCAATTGAGACTGATATGACCCAGAACCTTATGTACCAAGGCCTGACGCTTGATATGTACCTTGATAACAAGGGCTTCAAGACGAAGGAAGAGTGGCTTGATAAAGAAGTTCATCCTGTTGCAGAAATGCGCGTCAAGGCCGGCCTTGTTCTTGCCGAGCTGAGTAAAGATCTCAAGGTTGAAGCTTCAACGGAAGAGCTTGAAGAGCACGTAAATATGTACAAGCAGCAGTACGCTAATAATCCGCAGCTTGTGAAGCAACTCGATACGCCAGATGCGCGTCGTGACATTGCCAACCGTCTCTTGACCGAGAAGACAGTTGAAAAGCTCGTTGAATTAAACACGAAGTAGCAATCACTGCAGTTGCCTTAAGCGACTCGCTCATCTGGAGCGAGTCGTTTCTTGTAAGAGTATGGATTTTATTGTATAGTTAGTATGCTCTCGGCTCACATATTCACGAGAGAAGGCGATATGGGTCTAAAGCAGAAAAATGCCCTTAAAGGTATTGCACTTGCGGTACTTGTAGCTGGAGGAACGGGTATTGTTCGGGTGGCGGACGGCGCTCAGCGCTGGTTGCGGAAAATTTCCGCAAAAGTGTCTGCTGACGTCAATGACATTCGTACAATTATGAACGCCGACCATGAAGAAGCGGTTGGTGACGGCTTGTCACTTAAGTAGTTAAACTAAAGTAAGTATGCCCTCTGAGCCGAGAGCACTTACACCGAACTACCTAGCACTCACTTGCAATGAGTGCTAATTTTTGTGTATACTAGAAATATGAATAAGCCATCGAGTTATCTTGTACCAACGGTAATTGAGAAGACGAGCGAAGGCGAAAGAGCCTTTGATATCTACTCACGCCTTTTGAATGAACGTATTATCTTCCTGGGTGAAGATGTAAACGAGCACACGGCAAATATCGTAGTTGCCCAGCTGATCCATCTGGCGTATGAAGATCCAAAGAAGGATATCAAGCTCTATATCAATAGTCCGGGTGGTAGCGTCTACGACGGTCTCGCAATCTACGATACGATCCAGTACATCAAACCTGATGTCCAGACAATCGGTATAGGTCTACAGGCGAGTATGGGTGCTTTTCTACTCAGTAGCGGCACTAAGGGCAAGCGGTTCGCGCTACCGAATAGTCGTATCATGATTCACCAGCCAAGTAGCGGTACCCAGGGCAAGATTAGCGACCAGGAGATAACGCTCCGTGAAGGACTTTTCCTTAAGCAGCGTCTCAATGAGATTCTCGCGAAAAACACCGGGCAGAAGCTCTCGAAAATTGAGAAGGACGCTGACCGTGACTTCTGGATGAGCGCCGAGGAAGCCGCGGCTTACGGTTTGATTGACGACGTCATTACCAAGGCCTAGCTCACTCTTGACAGCACGGGTCCTCTGATGGCATATTAATGGTGTTCGTGTCGGCTCAAACAAAGGCGGTTAGAATGGACTATGCGCTACTGCTTATCATGTATGTGGCAGCAATGATGTTTGCAGTAACGGGGCTCGCGAGAGTGTATCTCTATCAGCGTATGCGATCAGATTGGCTACTTGCGACGACGAAGGTAGACGCGGCGAAGCTTCGTCGTGTAAATCTGCGAATAAGAATGGCAAAAATTATGCTAGCCTTATCAGTTGCGGTGATTGTCGCTATGGTAGTCACCCTGGGCTTCGTAGAGGATCCGTTTGGTTGGCCTGCATTTGCCGGTCTCGTGCTGTTTGCATTCGCGGGTCGTTCTGCGCTGCGTATGCAGGAGCCACCGAACAGCCCCCGAGAGGTCGTATTAGAGTCTTCTCGGGGGTAACCCCTCATTATCTGTGTAGATAATCTGATGAGCTCAAAAGAGCGAAAGGGTGAAATGTAATTGACACCACTATCTAAGAGTGGTTTTATAAAATTAATCCAAGCATTAAACGCAGAGAAGGGTGGTAATTGCTATGGACGTCGTACTGAGCGGTATTACTATCGATTGGTTTAAGATCTTGTCGTTTGTCGTGGCTCTCGTCGTAGGAGCTGGGCTGATCCTCGCCTTTCGTCGTAAGTGGCAATGGGGGATTGTCGGTGCGGTTGCTGCCTATATGGTGGCAACCGCCGGCGTGGGTATTTATATATTACTGCGCGTCAACGACTCTCGTTGGTCTGCCGGCAAGGAGCCCTTGCTCCAGGCGCCGTCATTTTCGGACACGCCGCTCGTTGGGCCGTCACTCGAGCCACTGGATGGGTTCTTAAATGACACCGCTAGCTCTATCAACGAGCTCGTTGCATTTCGGCACGCTATTCCGGTTGCACAGGAGTTTTTCGGCTTAGCAGGGTGGGCGTTTCTTGCCTTGATTCCACTGACGCTTGTCGCCGTGGTGATTGGCAAGTTTCAGCCTAGTCCGGAGCAGCGTGAAATCAATGAATTGCGCGAAGAGCTTCGGCAGGTTAGGGACTACATCGGCATGGAGGATCCCAAGCATCATTAGTACGCATCCCGCATAGCAGCCAGTTATGCGGGTTTTTGTCGCCGTGAGGTATAATACTTCTTATGCTTCACCACGTTCAGCTTGAAACTAAAACTAAAAAGAAGAAGAAAAAGGCTCAAGGCGATATTATTCTTGATCGCATTGTCATGATAGTTTCTATCTTGTATCCATTAAGCGCGGTCCCGCAGCTTATAGAGATCATGCACGGTAATGCTGCTGGTGTGTCTGTGTTGTCATGGCTTAGCTTTTTTGCCTGTGCCGGTCTTTTTCTTGTGTATGGTCTGCGTCACCGCGTGATGCCTATGATTGTTTCTAATTCGCTCTGGGTGGTTGTTGACGGGCTCGTTGTCGCTAGTTTGCTTGTAGCAAAAGCTTAGCGGACTATTGTCTATTTTTCTCTTGAAATACGCTTGACTATTTGGTAATTACACCTCACAATAAGTACCAAGAAGTAGTGTAGTTGTGGTTACTTATGTTTTCTGATCCGGTGGCAACGATCAGGGGGCGGCTATGACAAGAATCTTCGGCGCCGATTCTATCACTAAAACAATTTATTGCGAGGAGTATAACGCGTGGCAAATACCAAGCCTACCGCGACTAAGCGTGTGTTCTTTACAAAAGACGACACCGCTTTGCCGCTACCGAATCTCATCGCTCACCAGAAAGACTCTTGGCGAGAATTCGTCGAGACTGGTCTGAGCGAGATTTTTGCAGAACTTAATCCAATCGAGGACTACACAGGTCAGAAGCTCGAACTGCGATTTAAGGATTATGCATTCCAAAACCCTAAGGTTACGGAACAGGACGCAAAAGAAAACAACCTTACTTTCGATGCACCACTGCACGCTAAGGTGGAGCTTACCAACAAGGTAACTGGTGAAGTTAAGGAACAGGAAATCTACCTCGGTGATTACCCATGGATGACTGATCGCGGTACGTTTGTGATCAACGGTACTGAGCGTGTCGTTGTTTCGCAGCTGATCCGTTCTGCTGGTGTCTTCTTTACTGCCGACGCTACTGCTGGCCAGAACTACTACGGCGCTAAGCTTATTCCAGGCCGTGGTGCATGGCTTGAGTTCGAGACAGCCTCAAACGGTGCGATCTACGTTAAGATTGACCGCCGCCGCAAGCTGCCAGTAACCACTCTTCTGCGCGCACTTGGTTACTCAAAGACGAGTGAAATCAAGAGTCTCTTTGAAGATACCGATACTGGTGAAGTGAAGTATATCGACGCAACTCTTGATAAAGATGCTGCTCGTGGTGTAAACGAAGCGCTCATCGAAGTGTACCGCCGTCTTCGTCCGGGTGATCTAGCGACTGTTGATAACGCTCGCAGCATGATTGAACGTATGTTCTTCGACTTCAAGCGCTTTGACTACAGCCGTGTTGGTCGCTACAAGCTTAACCAGCGCCTTGGTCTTGAAGTAGCTAACACTACCGAAAACCGTGTATTCCAAATGAGCGATCTCGTTGCCATTATTAAAGAGATCATTCGCCTCAACAACACTCAGGATCTTCCTGATGATATCGACGCGCTTTCAAACCGCCGTATCAAGCTAGTTGGTGAGCTCGTAGCTCGTCAGTTCCGCGTTGGTATGCTTCGCATGCAGCGTAACGCTATGGATCGCATGAGCATGAGCGACCTCGAAACTGTAACTCCTGGTCAGCTGATCAACGCTCGCCCGGTAGTTGCTGCCGTTCGTGAATTCTTCGCCAGCTCACAGCTTTCACAGCTGATGGACGACGTAAACCCACTTGCTGAGCTTTCACACAAGCGCCGTTTGAGCTCAATGGGTCCTGGTGGTCTTTCACGTGAGCGTGCTGGTCTCGATGTTCGTGACGCGCACCCAACTCACTACGGACGCCTTTGTTCAGTGGAAACCCCAGAAGGTGCGAACATTGGTCTCGTGCTTAACCTCGCAAGCTACGCTCGTGTTAACGAATACGGCTTTATTGAAACTCCATACCTCAAGGTTGTTGACGGCAAGGTGACTGATGAAGTTGTCTATCTTGATGCCGCCCAAGAAGTTACTGAAGTTATCGCTGAAGCTGGTGTTGAACTCAACGAAGACGGCACGTTCAAGGATGAGCGCGTTAGTGCTCGTAACTTCCTGAACCCAGAGCAAGTTGATGCTAGTGAAGTGACCTACATGGACGCTGCGCACAAGCAGATCCTTGGTTCTACTGCGAGCCTCGTGCCATTCGTAGAGAAGGACCGTGTGGACCGTGCTCTTACCGGTTCAAACATGCAGAAGCAGGCTGTACCTCTTCTGTTCCCAGAAGCTCCAACTGTTGGTACTGGTATTGAGCGTGAAATCGCCAAGAATACCAGCCAGCTGATTACCGCTGAAGAAGACGGTGAAGTTGTTCGTGCTGACGGTGACCAGGTTCACGTTAAGTACAAGAGCGGCACTAAGATCTACGAAGTCGTTCACTTTGAAAAGAGCAACGACGATCGTTCAATCAACCAGAAGGTCCGCGTTAATCGTGGTGATGTCGTCAAGCAGGGTGACATTCTTATCGAAGGTGCTTCTGTTGCTGAAGGTGAGCTCGCGCTTGGTCGTGACCTCCTCGTAGCCTTCATGCCTTGGAACGGTTACAACATGGACGACGCGATTGTCCTCAGTGACCGCCTCGTGAAGGAAGATGGTCTCTCAAGCATCAACATCAAGGACTACACTGTTGAAGTCCGCGAAACCAAGCTTGGTCCAGAAATCGTCACTCGCGATATTCCAAATGTATCTGAAGAATCACTTCGTCACCTCGACGAAAACGGTATCGTTCAGGTTGGTTCTGAAGTTAAGGCCGGCGACGTGCTCGTTGGTAAGATTACTCCAAAGGGTGAGCAGGAACTCAGCTCAGAAGAGCGCCTTCTTCGTGCAATCTTTGGTGAAAAAGCCAAGGACGTTCGCGATACTTCACAGCGCATGAACAACGCTGGTGGTGGTAAGGTCGTCGGTGTTAAGATCTTCAGCCGTGAAAACGGCCACGAACTTAAAGCCGGTGTTCTTATGCAGATCCAGATCTTCGTAGCACAGCTCCGCAAGATCTCTGTCGGTGACAAGCTGGCAGGTCGTCACGGTAACAAGGGTGTGGTCGCTCGTATCCTCCCTGCAGAAGATATGCCATTCATGGAAGACGGCACTCCAGTAGATGTCGTCTTGAACCCACTCGGTGTCCCAAGTCGTATGAACATTGGTCAGCTGTTTGAAACTCACCTTGGTATGGCTGCGCGTGCCCTTGGTTACAAGGTTGCAACGCCTCCATTCAACGGTGTGCCAAACGAAGTTATCGGTGATGAGCTTGAAAAGGCTGGTCTTGCCCGCGACGGTAAGAGCCAACTCTTCGACGGCCGTACTGGTGACGCGTTTGAAGAGCGCACGACTGTTGGTGTCATGCACATGATTAAGCTGCACCACATGGTCAGCGACAAGATCCACGCTCGTTCAACTGGTCCATACACAATGGTCACCCAGCAGCCACTCGGTGGTAAGGCCCAAAACGGTGGTCAGCGCTTCGGTGAGATGGAGGTGTGGGCACTGGAAGCTTACGGTGCTGCCGCAACGCTCCAGGAAATGCTTACTATCAAGTCAGACGACGTTTACGGTCGCGCAAAGGCGTACGAATCGATCATCAAGAATGAAGCGATCGTTGGTCCAAAGCTACCTGAATCATTCAACGTCCTCGTGAAAGAACTCCAGGGTCTCGGTCTGCGTGTTGATCTGCTCGACGAATCAGAAGATGAAGTTGTCGATGCTGAGCACTTGATCGCAAACGCTGGTCCAGAAGACAAGACTGTCCCTGCTGATGTCTCATTTGTAGACGAAGACGCGGAAACTGTACTCGATGAAGCTGATGAATTCGGTGATATCGAAGACGGCATGAACATTCAGGATATTGATGAAATTGAAACAATTAAGGAGGAGGCGTAAGATGAGTCGAGTTGTCGCATCAAACGGCATTGCTGATTTCGACGCAGTGCGCCTAGCTGTAGCCAGCCCTGAGGATATGCTCAAGTGGAGCTACGGTGAGGTCACTAAGCCAGAAACTATCAACTACCGCACCCAGAAGCCAGAGCGCGACGGTCTGTTCTGTGAGCGTATCTTTGGTCCAGTCAAGGACATCAACCCACACGACAGCAAGCTAAAGGGTGTTCGTTCACGCGAAGCTGCAGTCGACAAGAACGGTGAGCTCGTTACGAAGAGCATCGTTCGTCGTGAGCGCATGGGCCACATCAGCCTGGCTGCGCCAGTTGCGCACATCTGGTTTATGCGTGGTACTCCAAGCGCAATGAGCTTGTTGCTTGGTATTACCGTTCGTAACCTCGAGCGTATCGCTTACTTTGCTACCTATGTCATCCTTGATGTAGATGCTGAAAAGCGCGATCAGTACCTTGCTGATCTTGAAGCTGAAACCGAAGCTGGCCGCATGGCTATCAAGATGCGCTTTGAAAAAGAAGCTGAAGTTGAAGGTGCTGACATTAAGGCACTTGCCGAACAGCAGTCACGTGAAGTTGAAGACCTAAACGAAAGCTACACACTGAAGAAGTCTCAGCTTGAAAGCCTCGTAAAGGGCGCTCTTCTCAACGAAACTGACTACCGTAACCTCCCTGAAGAGTACGAAGAACTCGTTAAGGTTGGTATGGGTGGTACAGCCCTCAAGGCTCTTCTCGACGAAATCGACCTGCCTGTTCTTATCAAGCAGCTGTCTGAAGAAGTTGAAAGTGCTAAGGGTCAGCGTGAGAAGAAGCTTCTAAAGCGCCTCAAGGTGCTTGAAGGTATGCACGCTGCCGGCATCAAGCCAAGCAGCCTAACGCTTACTGTTCTGCCTGTTATCCCACCGGACCTTCGTCCAATGGTGCAGCTGACCGGTGGTCGCTTCGCAACCTCAGACCTTAACGACCTTTATCGTCGTGTTATCAACCGTAACAACCGTCTTAAGAAGCTGATTGAGCTCAACGCCCCTGAAGTTATCCGCCGCAACGAAATGCGTATGCTCCAGGAAGCTGTCGACTCACTCGTAGACAACTCAGCTGCCCGCGGTGGTCGTGCTGTGAACGCCACTGGTGGTCGCCGCCGCCTCAAGAGTATCAGCGACATGCTCAAGGGTAAGCAGGGTCGTTTCCGTCAGAACCTTCTCGGTAAGCGTGTTGACTACTCTGGTCGTTCAGTTATCGTCGTTGGTCCTAAGCTTAAGATTCACCAGTGTGGTCTGCCAAAGCAAATGGCTCTCGAGCTATTTAAGCCATTCGTCATTAGCTGGTTGATCCGTGGCGAGCACGCACACAACATCCGTTCAGCAACTCGTCTGATCGAGGCTGGTGATGCACTCGTCTGGGACGCACTTGACGCTGTGATTGAAGGTAAGTACGTTCTCTTGAACCGTGCGCCGTCACTCCACCGTCTATCAATCCAGGCCTTCCAGCCAGTACTCGTAGAAGGTAAGGCTATTCAGCTCCACCCACTCGTCGCCAACGGTTTCAACGCCGACTACGACGGTGACCAAATGGCTGTTCACCTTCCACTTTCTGACGAAGCGCAGGCTGAAGCTCGCGAATTGATGTCAGCTACAAACAACTTGCTGAAGCCAGCCGATGGTTCACCGGTACTCAGTATCGGACAGGACGTTGTCCTTGGTAACTACTACCTGACTTATGACAAGCCAGGCGCGCAGACTGATACTGTAAAGCCGTTTAGCTCTGTCTACGAAGCCGAAATGGCCTACGACAAGGGTACTATCCAGCTTCAGACTCCTATCCGCGTCTTCGCTAAGGGTGAAATCCGTGAAACTACTCTCGGTCGTGTTTTCTTCAACGAAATCCTTCCAGAGGACTTCCCGTATGACAACTCAGTCCAGAGCAAGAAGCAGCTTAAGAAGGTTCTTGGACTTGTCTTTGACAAGTACGGTGCTGAGCTAACTGCCCAGACTGCTGACCGCATGAAGGGTCTTGCATTCCGTTTCGCAACTGTCGCCGCTATCTCAACCGGTAAAGACGACTACCTGCACTTTGAAGAAATTAGCCAGTTCATCGCAGAAGGTGACGCCAAAGCAGCTCTCATCTCTGAGCAGTTCGACCAAGGTCTTATCACTGACGATGAGCGATACAACCTTACTGTTGCTGCGTGGCGCGCAGTTGACCGCCAGGTCACTGAGTTCCTCCAGGACCAGCTCAAGAACATGGACACCAGTATTTCTGTCATGGTCAACTCTGGTGCTCGTGGTGATATCTCAAACGTGAAGCTAGCGAGCGCAATGATCGGTCTCCAGGTGGATGCTACCAACAAGGAAATCGAGCTTCCGATTCGTTCAAGCTTTAAGGACGGTCTGAGTTCACTTGAGCAGTTCGTCGCCACCCGTGGTGCACGTAAGGGTCTTATCGACACCGCTCTTAAGACTGCTGACTCAGGTTACCTGACTCGTCGTCTGGTTGATGTGTCACAGGACGTCTTCACCGTGGAAGCCGAAGAAGAAGATGAAGGCTACGCTATTTACCGCAGCGAATCAGAAATGACGATGATCGACTTCGGTAACCGTCTTGCTGGTCGCTACACTGCTGAAGAAGTTCAGGGCCACGTTGGTAAGGACGAGCTCATTACTCGCGCCATTGCTGACAGCATTGAAGCTGACTCAGAAGTCACAAGCGTAAAGATCCAAAGCGTTCTTTCGACTAAGAACCTCCGTGGTATTCCACAGAAGAGCTACGGTATCGATATGGCTACCGGTCACCTGATTGCTAAGGCGCAGCCAGTTGGTGTTATCGCCGCACAGTCAGTCGGTGAGCCTGGTACTCAGTTGACGCTTCGTACCTTCCACGCCGGTGGTGTGGCTGGTGGTGACATCACCCAGGGTCTCCCTCGTGTTGAAGAGCTCTTTGAAGCTCGTACACCAAAGGGCCAGGCCTACATTACTGAAGTAACTGGTCTAGTAGATACTTGGGAAGATGGCAAGAAGTACATCGTTCAGGTAACTCCAGAAGCTGGCCACGTTGAGCGTATCGCCCTCGAAGGTCGTACGGTTAACGTTAAGGCTGGCAGCAACGTAAAGGTTGGTGACGTTCTCGCTACCGCCGAAGGTGAAGCGAAGCCACTTGTTGCACCATTTGACGGTGTCGTAGAAGTTGCTGAAGATACACTGGTTCTGGCTGCAAATGCTGGCGCACCAGTTCGCTACGAAATCCCTGGCACGACTCAGCTCGTTGTATCAGCTGGTGACACCGTAGAAGCAGGCGACCGCCTGACGATCGGTTCACTCAACTTGCACGACCTGATGCGCCTCAAGGGTACCGAAGCTACTCAGCGTTACATCATCAACGAAGTTCTGCGTATCTACGCCGCACAGGGTCAAGACGTTGCCGACAAGCACCTCGAGATCATCGTGCGTCAGATGTTCAGCCGTGTTCAGGTTGAAGATCCAGGTGACAGCTCATTTGTTACCGGCGACATTGTCTCTAAGGCTGCTGTTGTCGAAGCGAATGCCGAATTGGCTGCAGAGGGTAAGGATCTTATCCGCTACACCCAGCTGCTCCTCGGTATCACCAAGGTCTCTATCTGGAGCGATAGCTGGCTATCAGCTGCGTCCTTCCAGGACACAACTCGCGTGCTCATCAACGCTGCAACTAGCGGCCGCGCTGACCGCCTCCACGGCCTCAAGGAAAATGTGATCATCGGTCGCAAGATCCCTGTAGGTACGGGTGCAGCCCGCGATGATGTTTCAGAGGATTTCGCCGAAGAAATCGCTGAAGACGTCGAATTTGCCGCCTAGGCAAACAAAACCTCACACAAGCTTTACCCCTGTTCATAACGAGCAGGGGTATTGCTTTTTTATCTATTTTATGGTAATATTTGCTCAATCCAATCTGGCACCCGCCAGTTGGAAGTACTGGTCGCTTATGACCGACAGCACGAAAGGAACTTCCGTGGGGGGCTCTGTTCTAAGAAGGAGGTGGGTTCGATTGACTACTCCGCGTAGCGATGAACTTGCACTGCTCGGTGTGGCAAAGAATCGGTTTAGTACCATTCCAGCCATTCGAGACGCAGAAAATTACCAGCAATTGGTGATTGCATTATTTGAATTCGATGAACAGAAACTCGACCGGAAGGCTAAAGACTGGAAAGTCCAGCATGACCTTCAGCTTCGTGTTCGCTCGTTCATCATGGATCACAAGATCAAAAAGGGGTAAGATCATGGCAGGTACAGAAGTGAGCAAGATTGCCGCTGAAGCACACGAGAAGTTCGGGCTGACAATCCCGGTAATTCTCGATGCGAGTACTGACGGCGGTGTTGCCGTTGTGCTTCGCAGGGCGCGGCGCGACCTGATCGATTCGGCCTATGAAAGGGCTGATAATGGCGCGTTTAAGCTGACGGATTCTGAGCGTCAAGAACTGCTTGCAATCGTCGACATGGCGGAGAAGTTTGTTAAGGATCGTCACCTTCAGCACGCATACGACGCACCCTGCTAGTACGGCTCGTTGAAAAGGCCCGTTGAGTTGTCTCAACTCCGAGCCCGCTCAACGGGCCTTTTCAATTTCTTAGGTACCCTTGCAATTCTTGTATACAAGCAATACCCTATAGGTAGCTTGATGGTTCCGTGGGGGATTATCGGGTAGTAAGTAGCCACTACGACCAAGCCCGCTGGGGGTAAGAGTGCCGTGTTGATCGATCGGATTGATATGAAAAAAGGCAAGAAGGTAAAAAAGGAAAAGCAGGCAGTCCAACACTGGCGTCAGCAGGTTGAGCGGGCCTTGGTACGCGTCCAGGCGTGCTTTGGCAGCCAACTGGGCGAGGCGGATCAGAACACTCTGGCCGGCGTCTTTGTTGTCGAAGAAAATGCGCTGCAGTTGTGTGAAGCTGGAAACGTCAGTGCGGCAATCTCGCTCCTCAAGGAGCAGAAAGGCGCCATGGTACCGGTTGCGATCGATATCCTACAGCGCAATACTGTACAAAAGCCGTAAATGAATTGCGGCACCCGCCCGAGAAGAGCCCGCGAAGCAAGTCGCAGCAGCCTTCTCGGGCTCTTCTATTTTCTCAGGAAAATAAAAGTGTGAAATTATTCACAAAAACCCCTTGAAAACCTAAAAATACAGAGCTATTCTAAAAAGGTAAAGCGAACTTCATGCAGTTGGAGTTGCAGTACCCGACAATACACACTATCTGGGGAAGGTGACAAAGATGTCTATAAGTACATCTGCAGTAACCGAACGATCATTCTTTGCCGTTGATGTGCCTCAGCCGCGTCGCGATGAGATTATGGAGTACCTTGAATCTCATCCGAACCTGCTGTCGCTGTGCAATGACGGTAAGGTCGAGCAGGCGGCACGAGCAATTGAAGCGAGTGCGGCCAAAGGTCACCCCGAAGAGCGATCGATGGCATCGGCGCTGCGCAACTGCGCGGCATTCTGGACCAGCTAATCGTTCAGTCGGCATGAGCCTGGGAGGAGCCCGCGAAGTCAATCTTCGCTGAGCTCTACTCGGGCTCCTTTCATATCTTGAAATATCCGCCAAAATCTGCTATGTTTATAGATGAGTTTCCACTTTTTGGAGTTTGTCCGTGAGAGAATGTGTACACACGGCAGGCAGCTGAAAAGTAAAGATGGCGCGGTCATGCTGAGACCAACCCATAAATAACCGAAGCGATCTCGCTTCATTAACCATGACAACAGGAGTTTTCATGCCAACTATCAACCAACTCGTGCGTAAGCCACGCAAGACTGCTGTGAAGAAGTCAAAGTCTCCAGCACTTGGTCGCATCCACAACGCACTCAAGACTCGTTACTACGACCAGGACGCTCCGCTTAAGCGTGGTGTTTGTGTCAAGGTAACAACTAAGACACCAAAGAAGCCTAACTCAGCGCTTCGTAAGGTTGCTCGTGTACGCCTGACTAACGGTCAGGAAGTATGGGCATACATTGGTGGTGAAGGCCACAACCTCCAGGAGCACGCAGTTGTGCTCGTACGTGGTGGTCGTGTGCCAGACCTTCCAGGTGTTCGTTACCACATCGTTCGTGGTGCGCTCGACCTTCAGGGTGTTGCTAAGCGTCAGCAGGGCCGTTCTAAGTACGGTGCTAAGAAGGAGGGTAAGTAATCATGCCTCGTAAAGTAACTAAATCACTACAGCGTGTTCCAACGCCAGACCGCAAGTACCAGAGCCCACTTGTACAGCGTCTGATCAACAAGTCTATGCTCGACGGCAAGAAGCTTGTTGCAGAACGTGCTGTTTATACTGCGCTTGAAATCGCTGCCAAGAAGCTTGATAGCGAAGATCCACTTGCAGTCTTTGAAAAGGCTCTCAAGAACGTTTCACCAAACTTTGAAGTTAAGTCTCGCCGTGTCGGTGGTGCCAACTACCAGATTCCATTCCCAGTAGCTGGTCACCGCCAGATGCACTACGCGTTTAGCTGGCTTGTCCAGTCTGCACGCGCACGCAACGGTATGCCTTACTCGCAGCGTCTTGCACTCGAAATCGTTGACGCACACAACGAAGCCGGTGCTGCCTTCAAGAAGAAGGAAGACACCCACAAGATGGCCGAAGCCAACCGTGCTTTCGCTCACTTCGCTCGCGGCTAATCGCCAAAAGCAACAATCAACCGGTCCTAAGGGGCCGGTTTTTTGTATATTATTTCACATACAGAGGTTGAGAAAGTCTCTATCATGAGTGTAGTAACTAGGAGGTGCATATGCGTATCATTTCTACACGGATTCACGGAATCATTGATCTAATTGTGTCCGGTACGCTGATTTTCACTCCTTTTATATTTGGCTTTGCATCCGTGGGTGGTGCTGCTGTAGTGATCCCGATCATCCTCGGCATCGTACTGGTTTTCTACAGTGAGCTTACCGACGACGAAGAGGGAATCCTCCGAGTGATTAGTATGCCGTTTCACATGATGCTCGATATCGTCCTCGCGGCCGGCCTCATGTTGTCGCCGTATCTCTTCAATTTCGTCGATCAGCCGCTTAATGTCTGGTTGCCGCATGTTGTCATCGGTATCATCCTGATGGTCGTGACGCTTCTGACCAATACTGTCCCATACGTTCGTCGCCACCCACGCTACCCACACTCGGCGTTATAGCGCTTATTCTTGATTAAATCGCTCATTAGCGGTTTAATCTCTCCATGGAAGATAAACTTGATCCTCGTACTATTGAGGAGCTAAACCACATAAATTGGATTGATCGGCGCCGCCGACAAGAAGAGGCTCATTTACTTCGTGCAGCCGAACTTCGCGACACGCTTAATACGTATCGTTTTCAGGATGACGATCAGCGCCTGGCGTACGCCCATAGTGTACTCATGGAGCTCGATAAGGGGAGTCCGTATATCAATAGATCGGTGACGGTCAACGGGAATTGCATGTGGCAGGTGTATAACAGCAAGACTGGCGCGGCAAGAATTAAATCTATGCCATTTGTTGACGCTAAAATGACCGATCGTGGCATGACATTGCTTGCGCACGATCATGAAGATGACGGTGAGGGACGGACGGTGCTTGCCATCGGTCACTTACTGGAATATGCCGAAGGAGAATCAATCAAGCATGTTGTTGCGCCACTTGAAGGTGCTGACCTAACGTACGATCTTGCAGCTGATGATTATGAGGATGCGTTGCGTTCAGTTATGCCTGCGGAGATGGTGGATCTGTTGCGTCGTATAACAGCCGTAACTAGTGACGATGAGCTGCAAAGTGCGGTTAATTTAATGGCAAGGATGCGCGTTGACGGAAGTCATCTTTCGTCGATAACAATGCGCGATATATCTAACTACGTAGGTGAGCGCTTGGCTATCGATGACAAGGTACCGTACGTAATTGCTATGAATGAACATATCCTACAGCAAGAGGGCGGATACAAAAAAATCACCCCAAGTTCATCTGAAGTGCAAGCCGTGCAAATCATGGACACGGTACTATTGCCGTCAATTGAGGGTACTGACTGGCGCTGGTTCTTCCACGTACTGCCAGTCACGACAGGTGGCATTTACGGCGAAGAGGGTGAGTTTTTGGTGCCACTGAGCTCCATTGAAGCTCTTCAGCGTATACAAAATGACGAAGATGAAATGAATATTGATGAGCGAAGCTAATTTCTTCAGACCTGGATTGCCATCGCTCGAACAGGACCTGGCCGAGGAGCGCGTGATCCTTACGGACATGCTCTCGGATTACTATGATCAAAGTGCTGGTCGGCCTCTTGTCGATGATCGTATAGATTTGCTAGACCCGCCGCTCGAGATTGTGTACCTTGAATCACTAACAGTCTATCTGGGTGGTCGGTCTCATGAGCATTTCTTGGCAACGCACGCGGCATTTCACTTTGCAATCAATGTTGCCGGTCTGCTGGACTGGCAGGTGAGGGATCTTAAGGGGGCACTGCCGATGCTTGATGAAGTGCCTGATGGTATAAAGCTCAGTGATGCACGCCAGGTGATCCTCGACATGGCGGAAACTTACATGCAGTCTCGGCCGCGTCTCGATGGCTTGTTTGCGGCCTACTCGCCCAACATTGATCCTACAGATTCCTTCTTGATGGAGGCGGAAGCGATTTACGCCTTGACGCTGCGTCAGATTGAATTTGCTGGCATCCGCGGCCATATTCAGCTGACCGAGGATTGACAAGGGGTTATATATTTACAAAAACACTAAAATAGTGTATAATAAATTCCATGACAGTTCCCAACTACGAATTTGATCTTATCACCAAACAGTATGAAGACCCGGCAGTCACTGCGGCACTTGAGATGGCCAAGGATATCGAGTCGCGGATCAACAATCCTGAGCTTAGTGATAGCGATATTCGAAGTATTTTAGGTGACGATCTCAAGGGTCTGAACGATACCTGGCCATACAAGGGTAAGATGATCCGGCTTTCGGGAGATCTTTTTCTTAAGAATAAACAAGGCGCTATCACGGATATTGCCCAATGTAAGAACGAAATAGTGGTTTCAGATGGTTTCGGGATTGCCTGTGCGGTACGTACGCCAGAATCGCCGGCGCCTACACTCCGGATTGTGCACAATCTAACCCTGCCGCTTGAAGATGAGGTCGTGGACTGTATTGCATATCGGGACGATGTATTGATCGATTACCAGGACCCTCAACTGACTAGTCAATCTCTGTAAAATCTGCTAAAATAACTAGGAAACGTTATTTTTGCATGTCTGAAAATAATTCGTAATAATTAAGGAATAAGGAAGAGATACGCCCCATGGCAGAAAAAAATGTCCAGTTAAAGGACTTCCGCAATATCGGTATTATCGCGCACATCGACGCCGGTAAGACCACAACTACCGAAGGTATTTTGTACCGTACCGGTATTAATCACAAGATCGGCGAAGTCCGTGGTGACGGCGATGGCGCAACCACTGACTGGATGGCTCAGGAAAAGGAGCGTGGTATCACGATTACTTCAGCTGCTGTCACGTGTTTCTGGAAGGGTCATAAGATCAACATCATTGACACGCCTGGTCACATTGACTTTACCGCTGAGGTTGAGCGTTCACTACGTGTCCTCGACGGTGCTGTAACGATCTTTGACGGTAAGATGGGTGTTGAAGCTCAGTCTGAAACCGTATGGCGCCAGGCGAACAAGTACGGCGTGCCGCGTATTTGTTTCATCAACAAGATCAACCAGACAGGTGGCGACTTCTACAAATCTCTTCAGAGTATTCACACTCGTCTTTCAAAGAACGCTCTTCCTGTTCACTTGCCAATTGGCTTTGAAAAAGACATCAACGGTCTTGTTGACCTCGTAGAAATGAAGGCATACACCTACAACGACTACACCGACAAGGCTCTTATCGAAGGTGAAATTCCTGCCGATATGCTTGAAAAAGCAACAAACGCACGTGCACTTCTCGTAGAAGCTGCCGTTGAAGCTGAAGACGAACTGATGGACAAGTTCTTCGAAGGCGGTGTTGAAGCTATTACTACCGAAGAGCTCAAGCGCGGTCTTCGCAAGCGTGTTCTCGCTGGTGACTTCTACCTTGTATCTGGTGGTGACGGCCGTGGTGTGATCGTTGAGAAGCTTCTCGACATCATGACCGACTACCTGCCAAGCCCACTTGATGTTGACGCTATCTGGGGTACTAACCCTAAGACTGGCGACGAAGTATCTCGCAAGCCAGACGACAAAGAGCCAATGGCTGCGCTCGCATTTAAGCTCGCAACTGACCCATTTGTTGGTAAGCTGATCTTCGTTCGTGTTTACTCGGGTAAGCTAACCGCTGGTAGCTACGTCCTCAACACGACGACTGGTGAAAAAGAACGCGTTGGTCGTATCGTGCGTATGCACGCCGACAAGCGTGAAGAAATTGATTCTGTGAGCGCTGGTGACATCGCAGCAGTCGTCGGTCTTAAGGGTACCTTTACAGGTCACACCTTGACTGATCCTGCGCACCCGATTGCACTTGAGTCAATCGTCTTCCCAGATCCACCTGTATCGATTGCAGTAGAGCCAAAGACTAAAGCCGACCAGGAAAAGATGGGTATCGCATTGCAGCGTCTTGCTGAAGAAGACCCAACCTTCCGTGTTCACACCGACGACGAGACTGGTCAGACGATCATGTCTGGTATGGGTGAGCTTCACCTCGACATCCTTATCGATCGTATGAAGCGTGAATTTAACGTTGAAGCAAACATCGGTGAGCCACAGGTTGCCTTCCGTGAGTCAATCAAGGGTAGCTCTCAGGTTCAAGGTAAGCACGCCAAGCAGTCTGGTGGTCGTGGTCAGTACGGTGACGTATGGATTCGCTTCGAACCAAACGAAGTCGGTAAGGGCTTTGAGTTCTTCGACGAAATCAAGGGTGGTGTTGTTCCTCAGGAATACCGCAAGCCTGTCGAGCAGGGTGTTAAAGAAACCCTCGACGGTGGTGTTATCGCCGGCTTCCCAGTTGTGGATGTTAAAGCAACACTCTACGATGGTAGTTACCACGATGTTGACTCAAGCGAACTTGCCTTTAAGTTGGCTGGTAGCCTTGCAGCACGTGAAGGTATCAAGCAAGCGAAGCCAATCCTTCTTGAGCCTGTCATGAAAGTTGAAGTTACGACTCCTGAAGACTTCATGGGTGACATCATCGGCGACCTTAACTCTCGCCGTGGCCGTATCGATGCTATGGAAGACCTCATGGGTGGCGCTAAGCTTATCAAGGCTTACGTACCACTTGCGAGCATGTTCGGTTACACTGGCGACATTCGTTCGATGAGCCAGGGTCGTGCAGCCAGCACTATGGAGCTTGCTCAGTACGAGGAAGTACCACCAAACGTTGCACAGGAAATCATCGAAAAGCGCGCAAGCAAGTAATCGATGTATCTACAAAAAAACCACCCGACTCTAGGGTGGTTTTTTTATTGCGTTGCTATATTGACTACATCAGTTTGGGGGCATATAGTGTAGGTACGTGCTAAGCAGCTAGCATGGTTCTTCCAGGAGACGGGATGCAAACGATGACAGCACCTGTGCAGCCGGAAATTGATCTCAGTCATCTGCCGCTGGTAGAGAAGCTGAGGGCCAACCATCCGGGGGCAACGATGGCAATACTGGATCTCCTTCGGTATAGGAGGAGGATCTGTGAGCCGTTGGATGCCGACGCAAAGTGGTGTCTGGGGGCACTTGATACACTCAATATATGTGGTTCGGATCTTTGTGGGCTGTGGTGCAGTTGTAACCAAAGCTCAGAGCAGATGATTCAGTTCCTAAAAGCTTGTTGTGGCGGGAATTATGGCTTCGGTCGTGATGCTCTCCTTCAGGCGGTTGTACGTGGCAATCAAGCAGCTGTAGCCTCAACGGGGCGGCAGCTGGTCTCGGTAATACCTGGTCTCTAAGATATCGGTCGGCCGTACTGGGCGGCTGACCGATATCAAGTCACTTGAGGGTGGCTTATTTTTTTGCAAGACTTTACTATCGGGCGAGTTGATGATATTGCATATTAATAAAAAAAGTGGTATAAGTATGATTGAATTCGTGTGCATCCGCCACGAATTAACGCTAGATTTACGGGGGAACATTGTCAGTAGGTACTATCTCACGGTTGCCACTCGATGTTATGACGAGTGAAGCGCTTCGTGAAAAGATTGCAAAACGGATCATCCGTGCGCAAAGGGCATTGGAGCGGTACGGTGAGGAATTCGTTTTTGGTAGAGACTACTCCTGCGAAAAGCGCAAAGTAATCGACAGGAGCAAGACGCTGTCGCCGCATGAGCACCGTCGCGAAAAACAGATCAACGAAAGTCGATCTGCCACGGTGGTTAAGGTTGGCGCCGTTCCGCGCGATCAGTGGCCACTCCACAGGAGTACGGTGATGATCTACGTCGAATATCACGACACCGACATGCGTCTGTACGCCTCGCGCAGGCGGTTGCGCTACATTGAGGAGGTGCCGTGGGATAAGCTTGACTCCGCCAAGTACACCAATGTGCTTGATGAGCTCGAGTTTCTCTTGAAGCCCATTCTCGACCAACTGGTTGATGAGAACTGAGATCAACCGTCTAGCGTTACCCCGTATCTCTTCGGAGATGCGGGGCTTTCGCTTTTTTGGCCTCTCATACCTAGGGGGTGATAAATTGCCAAATACAGACTGAGCCGGTATAGTCAGCAGTATGAAAGAGCCGCGAGAGGGTGACATGTTTAACCGACTCGAGCGTGACATGGTGCACGACCTCTCGGCTTGGCGCCGCGAAGTAATCGATTTGTTTAACACAATGCATGAGGCGGCTCTCAGATTTCAGCAGGCAAAGAGTGGCAGTATGTTGCCGCTGGTGTCTCCGGCAAACGTCACTGAGATGCGAATCAACTTAACTGGCTATATCGCCGAAGAGTGGGATGAGCTTCAGGATGTACCGCTCCCGGGTGAATTTATGCAGATCAGTGGGCCGGTACGCTGGTATGATGCGGCCGACCAAGAAGATGTCCCGACGCCGCACCTTCTTTTAGATGACCGTCACATCTACGGCAACTATGTCGACTGGAAGATTCTGCCAAATTTTGATGCAATGTTGCCGCCGACGCCGCAGGAGGGGCAAATAAAACCTGGTACCGACATCCCGTTCTTTGGGCTACACCTTGTCATCGAAGACCCTACGTTTACAGATGCCAATAATAACCTTATTAGAATTTATGCCGATGAGATTTATGTGCCCATACACTACGAGCGTGCACGATTTGTGATTTACGGGAACTACTAGCAAACTCCGCCTCTGGTTTTCATATGCTACGTTTCTATAAAAAAGTGGTATAATATACAAATTCAGCATGAAACACATACTGAACGATAGGGGGCACACACTTATGGGAGACGTCGTCAGTCTTATGGCGGGTAATGTCATTGACCTTGCCGACTATAAGCGAGAGCGTCAGCAGCGTGCGCGTGAGCGTGCTGTTGATGAGACGATCATGACTTGCTATGAGAGTATGTTGAAAGCTGGAGTGCTGCGCGAATTGTCGTTGTACCCACCTGCTTATTGCAGGTCGTCGGCGATATTGACCGATGACCAGCGACGGGGCTTTGCAGAATACATAGACAATCAGGTCGCAGATGAAGCTACGCTAAGGCGACTCAGGGAGCTTACGCGTCTCTGGGGCTTCGATACTATCCAGCGTCTGGCCGAGCAGACAGTCTACAAAGGCTGCCTCCGATTGGCGCTGTTCAGAGAAGGTGGCGGAGTTATTGCCATCTGGCGGCGCTGTTCTTAAGTGCTGCACACCCTGCCGGACCGTCCGGCCACCCTCTGCCGCAACCAGCGGCGGAGGGTTATTTAATTTTGTATCCCGACCTTACGTACTCATGCTTGACAATTTCCCTGGTCGGTTTACTATAAGGTGACTATGGACTGTTCTAAGGATCGAGAAGATTAATCATGCGTGCACGAATTTATAAACCCCTCTACATCCCTCGTGACAGCAGTGATCGCTACATGCTTCCGTTAGAGGAGGACATGGTGGGGCGAATACTCACGAATGCAGCTGAAGTTGTGGCAGATCGCGACAGCGAGGATGGGCTAGAGCGTGTCTATCATGACAACTTGAAACCAGCGAGCATACAGACGCGTGAAGATGGTGACACCGAATATACCTGGAAGATGCAGGTGCGACGTGATGAAGAAGTAGAGGGCGCGGAGTCATTCCTTGTCTACCAGCTTGAATACACGGAAGAGACGACTGTTGAGATAGGTGATCTAGAGTCTCATGAACAGGAGCAGCTTGTTGCTCTGCTGCGTGAGCAGGGTGAGCAAAACGAAGACCTTATCGATACCATCACCGCTGTTGCGACAGATGCGAGTGATCCGGTGCATATTACGCGTCTCAATAAGGTGGCGTACATATGTGGCCAGGAGAATCTCTCAATTACAAAGCGGCACGAAGTCGACTATATTGTAAACGGCGAATCAATTATGCATCTTAGTGACGATACATCAGAGGCGGCATGCGATGATCAGACGACGACGGTTCGTAGCCTTGATATGGATCTAGAGTTCGTGACGGCTGATGATATTGTAAAGATTCATGAAATTCTTTACCGTCTTGGTTTGCCGGGCGGAAAGCTCATTGAAGATGTTACTGATCGCTACGTTAATGACAACTATACTTACGTTGACTGATGGACTGCTCGCTAAGACAGCCTAGCGAGTTCTTTTTCAATATATTCATTATCGACGGCACCGCGGTAGAACTTGCCAATCAATAGGCCAATAACAATAAATAGAATACCCATACCCGTAAGGATGTATGATGGTGCGCTTTCGGCTTCCCCTTTGTCGTTAAGGAACGAGGCTACGACTTTGCCTTGCTGGCTGTAGCGCAGGGTGACGATATCGCCAATTGCATACTTATTCTCGTGTGGCTTTGAATTAAGCGGAACGATGGCTTCATTTCGAATAGTGACGACTGGTAGGTATTCGGGGTCGCCTGACTTGTCTTCGTTGTAATCTTCGGTAATGTTTTCTACGACAAAATCGCCTTTGGTGCCATCTGGGCCATTGACTGTGCGGATGTCGGCACTAAGCATGTAACCGCTAATTCCAAAAAATAGACCTAGGGCAATAAATAGTCCGGGCACAAACCATCGCTGGCCACTGCCTCCAGGTTTACCGCCGCGCACAAAGTAGCGTTGCTCGGCGGGTGCATTCTTTATAATGTGTTTGCGGGCGCGGCGCCGATATGCGGCGTCCGTTTCGTTGGGCTGGCGTGATAGGGAATGGTCATTGTTCATTAAGGTTGTGCTTTCTAAGGTTATTTAATGACAGCAGTCATGTAGAATTGTTTGATATCGGCTTTTACTTGCTTGGCAAGCCTAGATGCTTCTGCTCGTAATGTTGCGTCGGTATTGCGCGGTGTCGCAAGGGTATCAAGACAACTAGCTTCAGTTGGATATTCGATTGTGCGCACCGTCGTGCTGATTGTGCCAACGACTTCGCTTTTTGTCGCTAGCTCGCCATTTGCGCCACATAGCTTAGTGACGATCTCTTGATCGGCATTAGCGATGAATTTGCCAATTGCTTTATGCGACAGCTCAAGATAATCGTCACCCTTTGACGAGCTTGCCCATGTGATATTTAAATTGGCTCTAGTGTCATCGTAGGTGATAGTCTTGCCATTCGGCAGCGCGTCGGTTATCTTGCCATCTTCTTGGACATCAGTAATGACGTCTGTTGGCTTGTCGTCCTTTTGACTTGTATGCGCCCATATGTAAGCGATTGCTCCAAGTGCCAGTAGTATAACAAGGCCTGCGATAATAGCTTTTTTGGTTATTTTTCGTTTGTCCTGCTGAGGCGACGGATCCGAAGTGGGGGTCATATGTATCTTTCTATTAACGGTACTAACTCTAACTATCTTATCAACTTAGGCTTCTAGGGTCTAATGGCGCCCCTATTGCGGGCGTGAACAAAGGCGTCGGTTGCTTTATTAAGTTATTATTGTATAATCACATACAATAGTTTTGTTGTTATGAGCATTGCCCATCCGAAGCTACGAAGGAGTTAAAATGTTGCTTCCAAAGGTGTTTGTTGGAATCAAGCACAACGACTTGGAAAATCCGCGGCACCCTATGCTGTTTGTCCGAGTCTTCGAGGATAAGATCAACCCCGAGCGCCTGGTCGTAAAGCTCAAGGAAGCTGGCTTTCTTGTTGATGTCGAGAGGGATCCCACGGTCATCCTTACCGTAATATCCAAGGTGAGGATAGAACGGGGTGAGATGATCAAACAACTGATCGATATCCTAAAGGTCTGGCACGATGAACTCTGTGGCGAGCTTCAGGTTATCAAAACACTGTTCGTGCAGCATGACGTGCCAAGGCTCAAGTTAACCGAGCACACCCCGGCTGAAGACTCGTGCCTCATGCGTATAGGCCTATTGAAGTCACGACTGAGAGTCGCGATTGAAATCCAGGACTACGAAGGAGCCGCGGTACTGCGAGACGAGCTGAATGCTTTAGCGGCCGACTCACTCGTATGAGAAGGCTGATTTGCACAAGTAACATATATTCCAAAGCCGTCGGAAAGTCCGGCGTCCCCGCATAGCAATATGCGGGGTTATTTTATTGTGTAGTTGTGCCAAGATATGAAACGAGCCGGGCGACGCAGGATAAACTCCTGCATCTCCCGGCTTTGTCGCTTCACTCACCGCGGCCATAGGCGACCAGTGCTTCGAGGCACTGACGTGCGCTATTCTCGTCACCGCTGAAAACATCTCGCAAGATCGGATACAAGTGTAGTGGTGCGCGACTTCTCGCGACGTCGTGCACCTCTGAGTCCGTTTTGATGGAGTTAAGCAGTTGGGAATTATCCCCCTTGCTGCCCGTTTGCAACCCCTCGAGCGTCTGCTCTGCTGCCTTGCCGACCTGCTCGGCTACTGCCGGGTAGGCGGCTCGCCAACGCTCGGCGGCACCAATCAGTTGCCAGCTTGGAGCGTTGTTGATGATAGCTTGGCTCTCGGCGCTGAGTGCGTGCTCAAACTCCATACTATGAGTCCGGACATTCTTGCCAATCTGGATCTTCAGCTCAGTGAGTGAGCTTGGTACATCGCCCATCAATACCTCCAATAGTGTAGGGAAAGCGATCTACTGTATTATGACACGAAATTAGTTTTGAGCAATAGATAGCAAGGGGTTGTGTGTCATATTTGCTTGTCGGCTAGTGACCAAAGGAGTATAGTGGCCGTACTATGGAAGGGAAGGAGTACGACATCTTTTCTGAGCTAGAGCACGAGCTGTGGCGTGATCTCTCGCAGTGGCGGCGCCATATCGTCGCGAGCTTTGAGAAGTGCTGTCAGGCGGCAATTGAGATGGAGCGGGCCAAATCGGACCCCCTTAATCTAGACGATCCCGTAGTTTACGCTACTATCAAGCATCGTACTATTAGTTTTTTGATCGCTGATTGGATCGAGGATAAAGAGTCGCCACGCCCGCGTGATCTTATTTCTGTCACGGGATCGAGCTACTGGTACACGCTAGATGAAACGACCGGTAATATGTCGCCATTCAGGCTGCCTATAGGTTACAAAATGGAGGGTCCACTCATTCGTTGGGATGTCGCACTCTACATAGACGAAGCCGGCTTGGATCTAGATGCGCATCTGAATGACGAATTAACGTACAGGCATACCCGCTCGTTTGGGGTGCATCTTATTTTGGAGCACCCCATTATCACAAGTGACGCCGGTACGCTCTTGC
>CBIHLX010000003.1:0-34349 GCA_966210935.1 uncultured bacterium
CCTGCTCGAAGAGCGCTTCGAAGCATCGGTTGCCGCAGCCGCAGCCGCCTGATTGGCTATCCAGAAAACCTTCCACTTGCGCCAAGCGGTGACACACTCGACGAGCGCCTACGCCTCTTCTTCGTCGCTATGACGCGAGCCAAACAAGATCTTATCCTTAGCTACAGCCTCAGCGATGACGGCGGAAAGGCAACACTAGGGGCTAGTTTCTTACTCGATTCTTCACTTGAAGCCAAAGCGCAGCCAACCCGTGACACAGCGGCAGATCTTATTCACGATGCGCAGCGACGATGGTACGAGCCTCTCCTGCATATATCGAAGGAGAGTATGCTCACGCTCTTGCAACCAACTCTTCAAAATTACAAACTCAGCGTTACCCATCTCAATAACTTCCTCGACGTCACCCAGGGCGGACCGCAGGGCTTTTTGATTGGTAATCTCCTCCGTTTCCCGCAGGCTATGAGCCCGAATGCGGCCTATGGATCGGCTATTCACAGCACTCTCCAGCGGGCACATGCGCACCTCGTCGCCACCAAAGAACAGCGTCCTGTTGAGGATATACTTCGCGACTTTGAAACCAGCCTTCAATCGCAGCACCTCACTGCTGAAGATTTTGAGTACTTCCACCAACGGGGTAGTGATGTTCTGTCGGCATTCCTGGCGCATAAATACAGCTCGTTTACTACCACTCAAAAAGTAGAGCTCAACTTTGCTGGCCAACAGGCTCGTATTGGCGATGCTCGACTCACTGGCGCACTCGACCTTGTTGATCTTGATAGTGAAGAGCGCAGCATGATCGTAACCGACTATAAAACCGGTAAACCAAGTGTCAGCTGGCAAGGTAAGACCGACTACGAGAAGATCAAGCTCCACAAATACAAGCAACAGCTCATGTTCTACAAGCTGCTTGTTGAAAGTTCCCGCGATTATCGTGACTACACAGTAGAGAAGGGTGTTTTGCAATTTGTCGAGCCGACTCCTGCCGGCGATATTACCGCACTAGACCTCAGCTTTAGTAACGATGAACTCCAGGAATTCAGCCGCCTCATCGAAGTCGTGTGGCGCCACATTATGGAGCTCAATCTACCCGACACCGATACTTACGACCAATCCTACAAGGGTATGCTTGAGTTTGAACAAGCACTCTTAGCAGAGTATTGACACTTCTACAAAAATAAAGTATTATAATAGTCGTGCCCCTCGCGCGCTCCCTGTCTATAGGTTTGAGTGCTAGAGACCGGCACGAACTTTAAATGACAGGAATAGTGCCGAGGGGCATCCAAACGTGAACAACAAAAGTGTCGTTCAGTTGGGTGTCCCCCATCACCCGGCTGAACGGCTTAGCCGGCGGACCTGGATAGCAACCCCCGCTAACAACCCACCTCAGTACTAAGGTGGGGCCAGGTCCGCCCTTAAGCGGGGTACTCTTTGGACAGGCGTTTTGCGCTTGCCGAAGTCTTGATACAAGGCTTCTCCGAAGATACCCCGGCCACTTTGCAGCACAATGGCGTGCCGCAAAGACCGCTTTACCCATAACTGAATATCCCATCCGCACAAAGCAAGGAAGTGATTGAGTTGCCAGGTAAGCAAGAAATGGTCAACGCTGCGAAGATCAAGCCGTCCGACAGGACTCCCGCCCAGCAGTCGCTCGTCGAACAAGGCAAGGACATCCTCGAGGTCAAAAACACCGACCACGAAGCCGCCCGCCTGGAGCGGATCTACGGTCGCGATCGGCGATAACCGGCGTCACTGCAGTGCGGGGCCTTAGCCCCGCACTGCAGACCAACACACTATTCCTGTCCGTCTCTCAGTATACAAAAGACTTGATTTTGTATAGCGAGAGGCGTTTTATTTTTGTCAAATTTATGTTTAAATAGAATAAATATCGAAACAAAAATAGGGGACACATATGACAGCCGAGCGAATCGACCATTATCCACAGCAGCAATTTTCACAAGGCTATGCCATTGAAGAACTCGAGAGTGACCAGTCGTTACACCTCGTCACGACCGGCCAAGTCCTTGGCAACGTAAAAAAACCGGCGAATGATCACTTTTCAATACCAAATCACTCATACCGAACTATTTCACGAGCAGAGGTAGATGAAATGTTTGAGCAAGATCGCCAAGCTATTATCGAAACCGCCATCAAAGGACGAACTATCGACCTCGGCAGTACTGCCCTTGAATCAATCTTCGTCTTCAACCCGGACAAGCAGACTGAAGCTCCTGAGCTCGCATAAAAATATTTATGAAAAATATCTGGAACGAACTACCACGACCATTCTTTATCCTGGCTCCAATGGAGGCAGTTACTGACGTGGTTTTTCGTCATGTTGTGACTCATGCGGCACGACCGGATGTCTACTTTACTGAATTTACCAATGCTACCGGCTGGGTGGCGGCAGGAGATAGAGCGATCGGCGGCCGTCTCGTGAAAACGGACGACGAATCACCGATCATTGCTCAGCTCTGGGGGGCTGATCCAATTTCCATGGAAAAGATGGCGATACACTGTGCAACGCTCGGCTACGACGGCATCGACATCAACATGGGCTGTCCAGATAGCTCAGCCGTAAAGAGCGGCGGGGGATCAGGCATGATCCGCACACCGGAGCTAGCCGCCGACATGATTACCGCTGCTAAAAAAAGTGGACTCCCAGTCAGCGTCAAAACCCGCCTCGGCTACAGTCGTGTCGACGAATGGCAGGATTGGCTGACGCACATTCTCAAGCAGGACGTCGTCAACCTAACAATTCACCTCCGCACGAAGAAAGAAATGAGTAAGGTAGAGGCGCACTTCGAGCTTATCCCAGATATCAAGAAGCTACGTGATGAAGTCGCCCCGCACACACTCCTGACTATCAACGGCGATATCCGCGACCGCCAGCACGGCGAAGAACTAGTTCGTGCGCACGGCGTCGACGGTGTCATGATTGGCCGCGGCATCTTCCATAACCCATACGCATTTGCAGCCGAGCCACGTAGCCATACTCGAGAAGAACTCATCGGCCTTCTGCGACTCCAACTTGATCTGCACGACAAATATTCAGCTGAATTTGAACCACGTAAATTCGAACCTTTGAAGCGCTTCTTTAAAATCTATATTCGTGACTTTGAAGGCGCCAGCGAACTACGCGATACATTAATGCATACAAAAAGCACCCAAGAGGTGCGTGAAGTACTGAGCCAATTGTAGAGACAAGTAGAAGAGTTGGCAGCGAAGCGGCGAGGTGATTCTCGCCGCTTCGCTGTAATTATGCCGCCGGCAAGTCACCCTGGCCAATCTGCAGCTGCTCACCGTCGTATTGCTTGTGACATAGGTGTGCGATAACGTGCATAAGACGCTCGGTCACTGGCCTAGCGAGCACCGCTTCGAGAGCGTTGGCGGGTCCCGTCATTCGCGCCGCAATATCAACGATATCATGCGCAAGATGAGGGTTGATAGGCTTGCCAATTACCATCGTAGCCATCCCGGGTCGGAACCCTCGTCCATGCGGATTAAGCTTATCAAAGCCAATCAATCCCACCGGTACGATAACGGCATCACCTCGGATTGCCGTACGCACTACGCCAGTACGCCCCTTATGGACTTTACCGTCCTTTGAGCGCGTCCCTTCGGGGTATAGCGCAAGGATGCCGCCGCCTTTGAGAACATCTGCACCAATGCCGATAACCTTGCCAGCGTTTCGAGGATCAAGCCGCTCAACAGGAATCTGTCCTGTATTGGTCATAAACCATGCCTTGAGCTTTCCTGTAAGACCCTTCCCATGCCAGTACTCGGCCTTGGCGAGAAAACGAATTTCGTACTCACGCAGGTAGACCTGAATAAGCGCTGATTCGAGTTCGGTTGTATGACTCCCGATCGCCAGGACAAACGGGCCCTCTTTTGGAAGATTCTCCCGTCCCACTACGTGAACCTTGAAGAACGCTCTGAGAAGCGGTCCAAGGAGAACGTATCGGAACATCCAGTTCCAGTTCACAATAATCACCGCTCTTCTACTTGTGTTGTTAAGTATCCTGCTGAACTTCAGCACGGATCTGTCTTTATTATAAGTGACCAACAGGGGAAGGCAAAGCACTGCCAAAATGAAAAATCCTGACATCGTCAGGATTTTTCATGAACATACAGTACTTAATTTAAGACAATCGTTCGCATCGTTTTGCCGCACAAAACGCCGGCCGTTGCTAAATTGTAATACACCATAGCAACAACCTTTTGCTGCACCTCTTCAGACGAAGATGAAATTGCCTCAGCAGCCGCGGCAAATGACCACGCATCGACATTAAACGCCTGATAGTCAGGACCGAACTCACGCTCCAGTGCTTCACGGTCAAGTGTCGTACCGGAATGAAGGTTAATGACAGCAACAACCTCATTGTGAGAACCGCGAAGCGGATCAACAACAGCGTCACCACCAGCCTTTACTAGTGCATCAAGCAGCTCGGACCCAGCCGAGAACTCCGTACGAGCCTTTGCATTACGGATAATTAGCTCGTGCGTCTCATCGCTCACCGACATACCAACTGCGGTCGCCACGTCGCGAATTTCAGCTGCCTTGCGCACCATGAAATCATAGATCAAAGGAAGCTTGTCATTCGCTCCGCAGCCACTCGCCATACCTTGCGCATGATCATCGGTATGGCCACCGATAGCAAGACCGGCACCTTGAAGAGCTGCTAGCGTAGTGCGGTAGTTGCTTACTGTCGTATCGTCATCAGTTGTAAATGCCCGAGACGTCAGATCATCAGCCACCATGAGCGACTCACTGCCACCAGCGGCGTTTGGCGCCAAGCCGCGTGCGCCAGGGCGACCGTCAATACATTTACTTGGTATCGAGCCGTCAACAGCTACATGAAATTCACCGTCAGCTAGACGCTGCGTCACTTCATCAAGTCGCTCAATCTGATTATCCTGCGCTTCAATCGCGCCTTCAGCAATATCAAGTGTTGGAAGTATAGTCGCCATAATCTTTATCCTCTATGTTTAACGTAAAAAACCATTATCTATTGTACGCCTATGACAATAAAAATACGCCTCGATGCGAGGCGTATTTTTTGCGTTTTAGCGTCGACGATGCCGACGAAGTTCCGCTACCTTCAATCTGACGGCGTGACGATCGACAAGCTGATGTGCTTCGTCGAGTTCAAGCTGAGTCTTCGCCTCACCTCGCATCTTGAGAGCACGCTCAAGCGCTGCTTTTGCGTCAGCTTCTGAGATCTCGTCACCACCATGCGCTTCATCGACAAGGATCTGCACATCGTGCGGAGAAATCTTAACGACACCACCGCTGATGGCAAAGTAATCAAGCTTTTCCTCGGCATCACCCTTGCCGTAGCGAATAGTAAGAGCGCCGGGTACGGCAACTGTCACTAGTGGCTCGTGGCCAGGGAAGATGCCGATCTCGCCATCAGCAGTCGGGACTACGATCTCGTAGATATCCCGATCAACCAATGTTCCGCCTAACGTGATGAGCTTCAAGTTCATGGAGCTTAATCCTTCTTTTCAGATAGTGGACCTGGCGCCATATAGAACCAGCTTTCCGGCTTGTCGTCGTACTTACCGGCAAGAATGTCAGCCGCGTCCTTAACAGTATCTTCGAGCTTGATGTAAACACCAGGATTACCGGTGAACTTTTCAGCCACAAAGAATGGCTGCGCCAACCAGCGCTGTAAGCGGCGAGCGCGGTTTACGATTTGCTTCTGAGCATCCGAGAGCTCTTCCATACCGAGAATGGCGATGATATCCTGAAGCTCTTTGTACTGCTGGAGGACACGCTGAACTTCACGAGCAACACGGTAGTGCTCTTCACCGACAACTTCTGGGTCGAGGCTATTAGATGAGCTGTCGAGCACGTCGACAGCAGGGTAGATACCGATTTCCGTAAGGGCACGGTTCATAACGATCGTTGCATCAAGGTGAGCAAAGGTAGTTGCTGGCGCTGGGTCAGTAAGGTCGTCGGCAGGTACGTAGACTGCCTGGACAGACGTAATTGAGCCCTTCTTGGTTGATGTAATACGCTCCTGAAGAGCACCCATTTCCTGCTGAAGGTTTGGCTGGTAACCCACGGCAGATGGCAAGCGACCAAGCAATGCTGATACTTCGGCACCGGCCTGAGTATAGCGGTAGATGTTATCGATAAAGAGTAGGACATCTTTACCTTCGTCACGGAAGGCCTCAGCCATTGCAAGACCAGAAAGGGCCACGCGGAGACGAGCTCCTGGCGGTTCGTTCATCTGACCAAAGACAAGTGAAGTCTTATCAAGCACGCCAGCTTCTTCCATCTCATAGTAAAGGTCATTGCCTTCACGAGTACGCTCACCGACACCGGCAAACACCGAGTTACCTGAGTGGAATTTTGCGATATTGTTGATCAGCTCGGTAATCAGGACTGTCTTACCAACACCCGCACCAGCGAAGAGACCGGCCTTGCCACCCTTTGAAAGAGGCGCAATAAGGTCAACGACCTTGATACCGGTTTCAAGAATCTCGGCCTTGTTTGACTGCTCAGAAAGAGCAGGTGGCTCACGGTGAATTGGAGCCTTCTTGCCCTTTGGCGCTGGCTTATTGTCAATTGGATCTCCAACCACATTAAACATACGGCCCTGA
Source organism: uncultured bacterium (assembly GCA_966210935.1). Classification (GTDB taxonomy): domain Bacteria; phylum Patescibacteriota; class Saccharimonadia; order Saccharimonadales; family Saccharimonadaceae; genus CBIHLX01. The sequence continues at coordinate 6,610 of CBIHLX010000003.1, forward strand.
GTCGCACTACCAACTGGCACCTGAATAGGAGCGCCGGTTGCAATCACTTCTTGGTCACGCTTGAGGCCATCAGTACCCGAAAGGGCGATAGCACGCACGGTGTGTTCGTCGAGGTGCTGTGCAACCTCGAGTGTCAGTGTCTCGTCACCGCGCTGTGTTGTAAGCGCGTCGTAAATCGCTGGCAATTCACCAGCGAACTCAACGTCCACGACCACACCCACGACCTGGGTGATGGCGCCGACGCTTGTCTGTACTTTCGTCATCATATTCTCCTTCATACTAATCCTTCATCGCTTCCACGCCACCTGAAATTTCGGCAAGCTCTTGGGTAATGGCGCCTTGGCGGGCCTTGTTCATCGCAAGAGTCAGGTCATCTGCCAGGTCACTGGCATTATCGGTGGCATTCTTCATAGCCATCATACGCATACTATGTTCACTGGCACGAGCATCGAGCAGCGTCTGGTAGATCTGCGCACCAACCAAGCGGTGCGCAACCGCATCGAGCACCTCGTCGAGGCTTGGCTCATAGCGAGCCTCGCGCACAAATGAGCCAACTTCGGTCTCTTTAAAACCAGCCGGCAACACACGCTTGAGTGCGGGTGTCTGAGTAATACTGCTAACAAAATCGGTGTAGATAATGTCAACCGCATCAACGTCGCCACTCACAAATTGCTGGCGTACGGTGTCGAGAATCGTATGCAGAGTCTGGCCATCTGGCTGATCCGGCACATCCTCATAAGCACCAATAACCTCTACACCCTTAAGGCGAGTGGCGAACTGCGTTGCACGACGACCAATAGTGATGGTCTTATTCTTAATACCAGCGCTCTGATCAGCTTGCAGTTCACGAGTATACAGCTTAAAGATATTGCTGTTATACACGCCAGCCAGACCCTTGTCGGCAGCCACCATAATCAGCAGTCGTGACTTAACGTCACGCTCTGCAAACAACGGATGCTGTCGAGTAAAACCCTGACCAGCAAGGTAGGTAAGCAGCTCACTTGCGGCAGTCGTGTAAGGATCGGAAGCTTTTTCCGATTCCTGGGCACGACGCATCTTGCTCGCTGCAACCAGCTGCATAGCTTTAGTAATCTGCTTGGTATTTTTGACCGAGCGGATACGCAGCTTCAGGGCTCGAGTTGATGGCATCTAAGCTTACCCCTCGAAGCCCTTGCTGACGCTCTTTGCGACCTTATCGATAGTCGCAATCAATTCGTCAGATGGCTTATCACCCTTGTTAAGTTCACGCATTTCAGCCTTGTGTTCAGACCATAGCTTCGTCAGTAGTGCTGTCTGTGCGTCCTTGATCTTACTGACAGCAACCTTGTCGAGCGCACCAGTAGATACCGCGTGAATACTGACAAACTGCTCCCAGATGCTCATTGGCTGATACTGAGGCTGCTTCAAAAGCTCAGTCAGGCGCTGACCACGGTCAATCTGCGACTTAGTCGCTTCATCGAGGTCACTACCGAACTGTGCAAAGCTTGCGAGCTCGCGGAACTGGCTAAGACCTAGCTTGAGGTGAGCACCGACCGACTTGATCGCCTTTGTCTGAGCCGCACCACCAACACGAGAGACCGACAAACCAGCTGAGATAGCCGGGCGGATACCCTGGTAGAAGAGGTCGGTTTCAAGGAAGATCTGACCGTCGGTAATTGAGATAACGTTCGTCGGGATATACGCAGAAATGTCACCAGCCTGAGTTTCGATGATAGGAAGGGCGGTCAGTGAACCGGCACCAAGATCATCGCTCAGCTTCGCTGAACGCTCAAGGAGGCGTGAGTGTAGGTAGAAAACGTCACCCGGATATGCTTCGCGTCCTGGTGGGCGGCGAAGGAGCAGTGACATCTGGCGATAAGCAACAGCGTGCTTCGTGAGGTCGTCGTAGACCATCAGCGCGTGCTTTGAGTTGTCACGGAAATACTCACCCATGGCAGTACCAGAGTATGGCGCCAAGTAGAGCAGAGATGCTGGATCACTAGGGCCAGTGGCGACGATGATCGTCTGATCCATCACGCCTTCTTCTTTGAGACGCTCGACAAGGCGAGCGATCTTTGAAAGCTTCTGACCGACAGCAACGTACACATTGACGACGCCAGTCTTCTGCTTAGCCTGGTTGATCATAGTATCGATGGCGATTGCCGTCTTACCAGTCTGACGGTCACCAATGATCAACTCACGCTGACCACGACCAATAGGGAACATGGCATCAATAGACACGATACCAGTCATCAAAGGCTCATGGACCGACTTACGACCCATCACACCAACAGCCGGGCGCTCAACAGCACCGAAGTGCTTCGCCTTGATTGCCGGGCCACCGTCGAGCGGACGACCAAGCGGGTCAACTACGCGGCCGAGCAGCTCTTCACCGACCGGTACTTCAAGAACAGCACCCTTCAGGGTAACCTTAGCACCAGCCTTAACGTCAGCGTCGCTACCGAGGAGAACGGCACCGATTTCATCTTCCATCAAGTTGAGCGCAAAGGCTTCAACAATTCCATTTTCTGATTCAATTTGGAGAACTTCCGCGTAGCCGGCTTCACGTAGACCGTGTACCCAGGCGACACCGTCACCTACACGAACAACGACACCAACACGCTCGAGGCCTTCTGAGGCATCAAGCTGATTGATCGCGTCGCGCAGCTCTTTGGAGAGTTCTGTTACAGATACTTCACTCATTTTATTATTCCTATATCTTAGTTGCTCTTAATGTCGTTAGCTTGCGACGAATCGTCGTATCGATTTCACTGCCTGGCATATGCACTTTGGCACCGCCCAGCAGACTGGCGTCTTCACTGACACGCAGTTGTACGTCAGCATTGTTATACTCAGCGGCGATAAATTGACGAATTGCTTTGGCAGCCGCCTCGCCAAGAGGGCCTGCAGTCGTCACATCGGCCACTACAACACCACGCTCAGCCAGGGCAGTTTCGATGTCGCGCACCACGAGTGGCAATTCGCGGGTACGTCGTGTTTCGACGAGATACGCAGCTAGCTGCATGATAGCAGTCTTATCACCAGCCATTAATCGTTCGGCTGTAAAGGTGGCCAGCTTGCGGCGACTGAGACGCACTGCCATAGACTAGCGAGCCTCCTCAATGGACTTGGCAATTAACTTCTCGTCAACTTTAGCGTTCATCGTATTACCGATAACCTTCTCAGTTGCGAGAGCCACAAGATCGATAGTCTCGTTGCGGAGCTCTTTCTTGGCCGCGATCACGTCTTTGCTGATCTGATCATGTGCATTAGCAACAATCACCTCAGCACGCTGTTTGGCCTTGCTCTCTGCAGCTTCAATGGCAGCAGTCGCTTCTTCCTTTGCGGTCTGAACTATATCGCCTGCCTGAGCGCGCGCTTCATCAAGCAGCTTGGCAACTTCTTTCTCGGCCTTGGCAGCTTTTTTCTGCGCTTCGTCAGCGGCCTTAGCGCCCGCCTCGATCGAAGCCTGACGTTCATCGACTGACTTCATGAGCCATGGATAGACGTACTTACTGAGGAGCCAGAGCAGCACCAAAAAGGCGATGATCTGAATAATCAGCATCTTCCAGTCGATACCAAGCGCACCGGCGATACCGCCCTCGGCGGTTTCTGTGGCAGCGAATTGGATAAGGGTTGATATCATTTAGGTGATACCTCGACTTAAAGAAACTTCGCTACGATCGCGACAATGATACCGATAATAGCCAGTGAGTCGGCGAAAACGATAGCGGTAATCATAAGAGTACGAATTTCGCTAAGCTTTTCTGGGTTACGGCCGAGTGCGTTAAGCGCAGCAGCACCAATAAAACCGATACCAAAAGCAGCACCAAGTGCTGGCAGGCCGTAGGTAAGTCCGAATGCTAGTTGTTCCATGTAATTATGTTCTCCTTAATTACTTAATTTTATCATTCCAGCTGTTTTGCCACTTTTGAGGTAACAGCAGGGGAATGGTCGGATGAACCGTGGCTCTCTTGAGCCAGGGCGGTGAAAATCAACGTCAGCATAAAGAAGACGTACGCTTGGATAAAGCCGATAAACAGCTCGAATGCCATGAAAAACGGCAGGGCAACGGTTGCAAAGTAACTAGTCAGAACAGCAATTACGAGCAGCAAGGCTTCACCGGCAAAGGCGTTACCAAAAAGACGTAATGCAAGTGCAGTACCGCGTGAGATCTCGCCAATCAATTCGAGAATACCCTCAAATGAGCCAATCGGATCCTTAATCGGGTTGCGGAAGTAGCGAGCGCCATTCCCAAACATGCCGTGATGCTTAATGGCATATGCCTGGACCGCTACCATAGTAATAATCGCAAGAGCGAGCGTAAAGTTAAGGTCGGCCGTCAGGCTGCGAAGTACCGGCACGTCATGCCAACGAATACTCTCAAGACCCGGGATGATACTGATCCAGTAATTGAATAACACGAGGAAGAAGATCGTGATTGCTAGAGGAGCAATCTTACGACCAAGCTTCTTGTCAGGAATCACATCGTCGATAGCCTTAAGGAGACCTTCAAAGACCCACTGAACAAGTCCGACGAAGCGATTGTACTTGCCGCGGCGAACTTTGCCACCGACATAAAAGAGAACGAGCAGTGTAATGAGGCCGCCGAGTACACCCGTTGCAAATGCATTGGTAACTGAAAAGCCGCCGATATTGAACAATTCGCCAGAAGCGATACTGATATGTAATTCCATTGCTGCGAGGTTTTGCATTCTACCTTTGAACTTTCTTTATCTGACGAATTACGAGGACGGAAGCCAAGGCCACGCCAAGTATAATGCCGCTTGTCGTTAACCATGGTGTTGTGCGGTAGGTGTTGTCACCGAGCACTCCTAGCAGTGTTAAACCAATTGTCGGTATAAACATGCGCCAAGTCGTGTCGGCAATAGTCCCTAGCAATAAAACAACCGTCGACTGTGGCGGCGGCGTAGGTGTGGTGCCACGTTCATTTTGTGACCTGCTCATCTACATATATACTGTAACAGACAGTTGATAAAATTGCCATAAATATGCCACGTAAAAACCGCACGCAACCACACCAGCCATTTCGGCAGACATCAAACTGCCAGTCGAAACGACGGTTCGCCTCGGAGCGCCAAGCCAAAGAGGCGGCCGAGCACCAGATGCTCCTTAAGCCAGACTTGGAACTGTCGGCATACAAGTGTGAATTGTGTGGCGGTTGGCACTTAACACGCCAAGCTAAATAATATATAATGTATAGTAATAGCCAAATAGGGGAGAATCTATGAGCGATACTACGACACCTGACATCACTATCTACAGCACTAGCTGGTGCGCATTCTGCCACACAGAAATGCAGTGGCTCGACAAGCTCGGTATCCCATACGTCGCCAAGGATGTCGAGGCAGACAAAGATGCCTATGAAGAACTAATGGGTAAAATTGGCGGCAACTTCCAAGGTGTCCCTGTTACCGACATCAAGGGTGACATCGTCCTCGGCTTTGACCGCCCGAAGATCCAAGGCGCGATCGAAAAGCACGCGATTCAGGCAACAGCCTAACAGCCGCCTTTGTCTTCATTAAAAACCTCCGCCCAAGAGCGGAGGTTTTTCTTAGGCCTTGCCCACCTGGAGCACTTCGCCGCCAAGGGCCTCGCGGAAGTAGCCGTCGTGACTAACATAAAGGACCGCACCGGCGTACTTTGCGAGCGCCGATTCTAGCTCTTCAATACTTGGAAGATCGAGGTGGTTGGTCGGTTCGTCCAGGATAAGGAGCTGTGGGTCGTTAGCCAGCATACTGATCAACTGGAAGCGAGCCTTTTGGCCACCGGATAGCTTCGAGAGGGGCACATTAGCATCACCCTCGGTAAAAAGGTAGTCGGCAAGCAGGCCGCGTATCTTAGTATTGGTAATTGCAAGATTGCGATCGAGATACATGCGCTCAATAGCCTCACCAAGCGGCAAGTCAAAGTATTTAGGCGACACTTCTTGCTCATACACACCAATGCGCATGTGCGTATCGAGTGTAATATCGCCAGCAAAAACGGTCATATCGGTATCGCCAAGCAGTGCCTTAATAAGCGTGGTCTTACCAGCGCCATTACGACCACGGATTTCAAGCGCTTCACCCTCACGAAGATCAATATTAATTTTCTCAAACAGCGGAGTATCCCCGTAACCTAGACTAAGATCCTTCACATTCACCAAAATATGCTTACTGCGCGACGCCTCGTTCTTGACGTTCATACGGATGTTCTTCGCCTTGAATTTATCGTACTGAGCAGCCACTTTGTAGTTAAGATTAGCCGCCGACTCTTTGTCGATCCAGAACGTCGGTTTTTCTTTCGCCTGAAGCTCAGCGAGCTCTTTTCGTGATACCTCTTCGAGGCGTTTGAACTTTTGAATTGTCCCTGGATTGCGTGATTTTTCCTTAAGGCGCTGGTAATCGAGCACCTTCACTTTAAGGTTGGCGATACGCTTTTCGATCATTTCAAAATCATTCATCTGCGTGCCGGTACTGACGGCATTTTGCTTCAGGTAAGCGTCGTAGTTACCCTTGTAACTAACACTCTCACCATCCTTAAGCTCTACAATACGGTCCACCTGGCTGAGGACATCACGGTCGTGAGTAATGACCAGCATAGCTTCACGCGCTGTTTTCATCCAGTCGACATACTGCGCTTTCGCAATATAGTCCATGTGGTTGGTCGGCTCATCCACCAAAGCAAGGTCAGCCTGGGAGTGCATTATTTTCACCACCTCCACAAGTCGCTTCTGGCCACCGGAGAGGGAAGCAAATGAGCGGTGCGCAATGCCACTCAGCTGGAAGTTATCAAGTTCACGCTCGATCTGCTCTTCAATCTGATAAAAACCCTTATCATCAAACCGCATCAAAGCCTGGGTGTATTCATCAATTAAGTTCATGTCGTCGCCCATAGTTTCTGGGTACGTCTCGACGATATGGCTCAGCTCGGCATATTCAGGCAACCCCTGAAGGACATACTGCAAGACCGTTTGCTCACCCAGGTCATGGTGCTCCTGCTGGGTTGCCACGACAACTGTCCCGCGTTAAAAGATTATGTCGCCCGTAAAGACCGTATCACTGCCAGTCACGATGCCAAAGAGAGTTGATTTACCGACACCATTACGACCAATCACGCCGATCTTCTCGCCGTCATCAATGCTGAACTTGATCCCACTCATCAAAACTTTGGGACCGAAACTTTTTTCGGTAATTGTAATATCTGCAATCATCTCTGTTAAGTATAGCATGACCCCAGGGAGATTATTGACAGTATAGAGTAAAAATGTTAATATTTTCCAGTTGTCCATCCATTAGAGCTGTACGATTCAAGGAGTACTATGCCGCTCGTAGCTGATCGGAGCCCGCTTCATCCTCATGCCCTGAACCTCAGTGACGTTAGAGAAGGAGTGGAGTACATCTACTTCAGTCTCACAACTGGCGAAATGGGTCGCGGCACTTTCCAGAGTGGCCCACATATGGCGCGTCCGGTGGTATATCACTATTCAGACCGTGAGCCGGTCTACTTAAACCGGCATATGCAAAAGAGCCTGGTCGTTGAAGTGCTCGACGCCTACGGCCGTCGACACATTAATCCCTTTCATTATGGCCTAGTACCAGAAGAAGGGGAGTGGAATAAAGATACATTCACGATTCGCACCAAGGACGTCGCAACACTACCGGTGCCTCGCTCTGCAGCTCCGCCGCGTTATGTTGCAATCAGTTAATGATCCTAAGCGACAGCACACGTCGCCGAAAAGAGTCGCCGAAGGCATGCGCCTATCAACAGCGCTCATTCGGCGACTTTTTTCATGCCGATTATTGCGAAGAGTTGATACGGGCCGTTTCGCCGTCTTTATCGTACAGTGCCTGGAGTGCCTTGAGCGGGTAATAGATCGCTAAATAAATAACCATCGGGACTCGCAAAGCAGGGTTCATAATAGCGTGATTTGCGTAGGTACGCTCAAATCGTCTGACATAATGGCGATATTCCTTTGGGGAGTCGCGCAAACGGCGTGCTGACATACCACCTACCATTGTTGGCGCATAGACGACCTTTAGATCATGCTGACTCAAGTGAATCGACATGTCGATATCCTCGTGCATCTGGTTATCAGGGTCGTAACATACTTCAGTAGCGATAGCCTCCCAGGCGCTGCGGCGAATTGCCATATTGCTACCAAATAAGAACTGGTAGTCCTGCGCTAAGCTTGAGACAAAGCGACGGACCTTGTTGTCAGCCTCGAGGCCGAGCTTGCGAAGAGGCATGTCGTGATATGAAACCGGACCAGTCGCCGCCATAACCTCCTCATCAGCAAATACCGTCTGAACAGCCTCAACCCATTCATGATCAACAATTGAATCAGCGTCGATACGACCGATCACATCGCCGGTCGCGGCGTTGAAGCCATAGTTACGGGTCGGAATAATGCCCTGATGGAGACTTTGATGAACTAGGCGAATACCCGATTGAGGGAACTCACCCATAAGATCGCGTACCACCTCAACCGTATCATCGGTCGAAAGGTTATCGACGACGATAATCTCATGTGGCGCAACCGTCTGGTGAAGGGCGGCGATAATGCAGCGCCGAATAATACGCGCTTCGTTGTAAGCCGGAATAACAATAGAAACCGACGGCAAATGTGTCGTCATACTTGTCTCATTTTAACATACACCCCATGCATTCCGACGGCACCTCGGCTATAGTAGAGGTAATATGGATCCACTAACGGCTACTCTTACTCCTCAGCACCACACCACCAAGCTCCTTGGTAATGCATTCCATTACTGGGAATATAACAGCGACAAACAGCCAACGATTGTCGTCATTCACGGGTATCGCGGCACACACCATGGTCTCGAGCGAGTCATCGCCCATATGCCCGAATATCGCTTTATCGTGCCTGACCTGCCGGGCTTCGGCAAATCAGCACCACTTGCCGGCGAGCACACGATTGAAAGCTACGCAGAGGCGATGGCAGTATTCATTAAGCAGCAGTCGCTCGGCGGCAGTATTGTGCTTGGCCACTCTATGGGGAGTATCGTGGCGGCCGAGCTCGCCAAGACACACCCCGATATCATGGATCTACTCATTCTCGTAAATCCAATCGCCTCACACCCCCTAAAGGGCGCCAGTGGCTTGATCGTCAGCCCGAGCATCCTCTATCACTGGCTCGGCGGGAAAGCACTGCCAAGTGCGCTTGGACGCAAACTTCTCGATAGTAAAACTTTTCTCCTCTTTGGTAGTATCCTCATGGCAAAAACACGCGACAAGCAGCTACGTCGCCTGATTCACAATAACCACCTGACTCACATGACCGAGTATGACAATCCAACGATGCTCTACGAGGCCTATCTTGGGTCACTCAGTGGCACCGTTACCGATCGTGCACCACATATCAAAGTGCCGACACTATTGGTTGCTGGTGACAATGACGACTTAGCTCCACCGACCGCCCAGAGACGCCTGGTCAGTCAGTTGCCGAGCGCCGAGCTTATCGTGATTGACCGAGTCGGTCATTTGATCCACTACGAAACACCGCTTGAGGCAGCGGAAGCGATTGATCAATTTATTGTGAAACGTCTTCGTAAATAGCTTCGAATGTATCAAGCGTCGTCTCGATATCATGCGTACGAGCAATCTCTAAACTCGCCTGGCCATACTTCTTCTGCAGATCGGCATCACTAACAACTTTGACAAGTGAGCGGGCAATCTGCTCGACGTTATCTTGCTCGCAGAGGTAGCCATTTGTCTCGTTCTGACACAATTCACGAAGTGCACCAGCATCAACGGCAACAACCGGACGACCACTTGCCATCGCTTCTAGGGTCGCGATACTCTGCAACTCAGCAGGGGAGGGCATACAAAAAACTGTTCCAACCTTGTGAAGCGCCACGATATCTTCATCACTAACGCGACCCGTAAAGGTCGTGCTGTGCACAATGTGCAGGTCGTGCGCCAAGCGGCGTAGATTCTCAGCGTCCGTACCGTCACCGACAATCAGTAGATGAGCATTGGTATCTTTGTGAATACTTGCAAAGGCCTCGAGAAGCACCGAAAGGTGCTTTTCCGCATCAAGACGGCCGACGTAACTGATAATCGGTCGGTCGGTCGGAATGTGGTGCCGCTTGTACAGCTCAGAATCGGCCTGACTATCCGTAAACCGACTCAAGTCGATGCCGTTAGACACTGCCTTAAGTGGTATGGTCAGCTTTTCAGTCGCATCAAACATATCGATAGCGGACTGTGTTGGCATCGTCACGCAATCTGCCTTGGCGTGGAAACGACGGCCATACTCTTTGAGCATATAGTTAATTGGCTTCGCGACCGGAGCGAGGAGCTTAAGATTATCCATCAAGTTTTCCGGCATAGCGTGATTGGTACTAACGATCGGAATACCGTTCTTATTGCCAATCTTCATTGCGGCCTGACCGATTGCCATCAGCATCTGAATATGGATCACGTCTGGCTGGAACTCTTCAATAATCTGCTTTACCTCTTTTTGAGGACTCAAGCAAATACGGAAGTTTTGATAAAAAGGGAAGGGAACTGACTTTGTACGCACCACTGGGTGATTGCCGTCAATTTCTTTATAGGCATGACCTTCTTGGCTTGGCGCAATTACCAAAACCTCATGGCCACGTGCAGCGAGCCCGCGTGCTAGTGTACGACTAAAAGTCGCCACTCCGTTGATTGTCGGCCAGTGCAAGTCCGACGCAATCAGAATTTTCATATGTTTACCATTGTACCAGAAAGCTAGCGAACCCCTTCCACGTGGTATAATAATACCAATGAAAGTCGTCTTTGATGCTCGCTATATTCGCACAGATTTTCACGATGGCATCAGTCGCTACAGCACCGAACTTGGGAAAGCTTTAGCAGACCGCCTACCCGTGACCTTTCTGATTTACGATGAAAAACAAAAAGCCTTCCTCCCCGATGAAGCAGATACGATCTTGTTTCATGCGCCTACTTCATGGCGTGAGCCGTTTAGCAGCCTCCTGCTGAACGAATACGAACCGGATATTGTCATTTCACCAATGCAGACCTTCGGTAGTCTAGGACGAAAATTTAAGCTCATACTGACCGTTCACGACCTTATCTACTATCGCCACCACACACCACCACGCAACCTGCCACTTCTCATCCGCATGGGCTGGCGCCTCTATCACATGAGCTACTGGCCGCAACGGCTTGCCCTCAACAGTGCAGATATTGTCATGACGGTCAGCGACACAAGCCGCTACGATATCCAGTCTGTCCGTTTAACCGACCGGCCGGTCTTCGTGGCACCCAACGCCCCGCAGCAGCTGGCTGAACTCCTCGATACGCCCCCCGTCCACAAGACGCGACCAACTGAACTCATCTATATGGGGTCGTCTATGCCATACAAAAACATCAGCACCCTCCTAAGAGGGATGGCTGACCTACCTGGCTACACCCTCCATCTCCTTAGTCGCATGCCAAAGCGTCAACGGGCCGCTCTCGAGAAAATCATTCCAAAAAATGCCTCGGTTATTTTTCATAATGGTGTTAGCGATAAAGAGTACGCCGAGCTCCTCGCCAAAGATGCTCTGCTCGTTACCGCCAGTCTCGACGAAGGCTATGGCCTCCCGCTCGCCGAAGCGCAAGCACTCGGTACTCCAGCGGTTGTGAGTGATATTCCTATCTTCCACGAAGTAGCAGGGGATGGTGCGCTTTACTTTGCACCTACAGACCACCAAGCCTTTGCAGCCTGCGTCAAAAAGGCTAGCGACCCAACCACCTACCAGCAGCTGAGCAAGAAGAGTATCGCTCACAGTAAGACGTTTACCTGGGAAAAGTCGGCTATTGCGCTTCATACTGAAATCATCCAACTGGCCGACAAAAAGCCAGTGGTTCGCCTTGCCGACGCCGACTAGGCGCGATGACCTCTGACCTTAATATGCCCGATACGGTACAATAGAATAGCTATGCCAAAGAAAACTACCCCAGCACCAAAGAGTATCGTCAATCGCCGTGCCAGTTTCGACTACGCACTCGACGACGACTTGGAAGTGGGCGTGGTACTTACCGGCCAAGAAACACGTGCCGCTCGTGACGGCCATGTTCAACTTAAAGGCTCATTCGTCAGCATCAAAGACAACGAACTTTGGCTTAACAATGCCAGCTTTAGCATCAAACTCAACGAACGCGGCAAGGTAGGGGCTCGGTCTATCGACACCAGTCCACGCAAACTCCTCGCACACCGCAAGCAAATCGATGAACTCTATGCTCGCAAGCAAACCGGCATGACAATCGTCCCGCTTAGGTTTAAAACCGCTGGCCGCCATATTAAGCTAGTGATTGCCCTCGGTAAGGGCAAGAAGCGTTACGATAAGCGCGAAACGATTAAGCGGCGAGATCAAGACCGCGACACAAAGCGCGCCCTTAAAAGTTACTAAAATAGGGAAAACCCGCCAGGGCGCATGAGCGCCATGACGGGCATAAAGGGCGCCTAATGGCCCGATCTCTTGTTATCCCTCACGATCACTGAGTCATCAACGGAGACAACCACGGAAAGGAGGCCTGGGCCATTTTTTCGTGGTACATGCGTAGTGAGCTCGTCTTTGTGATTTTTGAACACAAGCGTACCTTTCGGGATCTCATATCCCGAAAGCTGCAATGGGGTCTCCACGCGTGCGCGCTGGCTGACATGCTTCGATGCCGCCGGAGCCGAGTCCTCAAAGAGACCGAGCAGTGCGGTGCGAAAGGTTGCATTGCGTGTGTTGAGTATTACGGACATACTGAGCTATCTCCATAGGTAGAAGGAACAAGACAAATAATACATTAACATATTAATAGTCTCAGGTCAATTATACGTCGATGCTATACTGAAGATATGAAGATCTACTCCTGGAACGTCAACGGCATCAGGGCCGTGATCAACAAAGGCACTTTTCAGTCCTTTATTGAACAAGAAAAACCCGACATCCTTTGCCTCCAAGAAACCAAAGCCAAGCAAGGCCAGGCCGAGATCGAATTACCTGACTACGAAGAGTACTGGAACAGCGCCGATAAAGCCGGCTACAGCGGTACGGCCATCTTTACGAAGGTCAAGCCACATACTGTTATCAATGGTTTTATCGATGGTATCGCCGAAAAGTACGGTCTCGCCGATGACAGCTACGGCGACCCCACAAAGGAGGGGAGAGTAATCAGTGCTGAGTTTGATGACTTCTGGCTCGTGACCGTCTACACGCCAAACAGCAAGGGCGATCTCTCGCGCTTAAGCCTCCGCGATAAGCAGTGGGACCCAGCGTTCCTCGAGCACATCAAAGAACTCGAGAAAACAAAGCCCGTGATTTTCTGCGGCGACCTCAATGTTGCACACACCGAAAACGATCTCGCCAACCCAAAGCCCAATGTCGGCAAACATGGCTTTACTGATGAAGAGCGTCGTGGGTTCCAGAACTTTCTTGACGCCGGGCTTATCGACACCTTCCGTTTGTTTACAGATGGTAATGGCCACTACACATGGTGGACACATTGGGCCAATGCACGCGCCCGCAACGTCGGCTGGCGTATCGACTATTTTCTAGCCTCCGATAGTCTCAAAGATCGCATTAAATCTGCATCTATTCACCCCGACATCCTCGGCTCCGACCACTGTCCGGTCAGTATCAATATTGACTTATAGATATATTTGTTCTATAATAATATAGATAGCTCATCGACGACAGAACGGAGGTGGTCACATTGACCACGGCTATTGAAACGAAGATTCACACCAATCCTGACGAAACAACCGTGGAGGTGCCCGCAAGTGCCGAAATTGGCGACTACGTCACCATCAAACCCGGCGCCACCATTGGGGAGTACGTCACAATTGGCGAAGGCAGCACAATTGCAGACGGAGCCAACCTGGGGAAGGCGACGACCATCGGCGCAAACACCGAAATCCACGCCGGTGTAACCACCGGTCACGCAGTCTCCATTGGCAATATGGTTCGAATCGGCAGAGGTTCAACACTCGACGACAGCACAAAAGTTGGCGATAAAGTGGAGATCGGACCCGATGTTACGATTGAACACCACGTCAGAATCGCCATATGCGTCAGTATCCCTGGCTACTGGATTATTCCAGCAAGGTTCATCGTTAACCCCGGTCTCGTTCTCGTCAAGCCGTAGCATCCATCGCCCCGCACGAAACGGAAATACCCCGTCTCCTGGCGGGGTATTTCTAATTATTGGCAAGCAAGGGCAAAGATTGTATAGTCAGTAGACTATGAGCCGAAAGTTTGCAGCATTTGATATCGACGGGACGCTATTTCGAAGCGGTCTCTACCGCGAAGTATTCTACGAGCTCTACAAAATGGGCGTTCTCCCAAATGACCTCACCGAGCAAACTACCGAAAAGCACCGCGAATGGCGCCACCGTGTTCATGGCAACGCCTTTGAAGAGTTTGAAGCGATCATGGTAGGCGGTATGGACTCTTATATCACCCAGCTGCGAATCGCCGACTACGACCAAGCCGTACAGCGAGTGCTTGAGAAAAAAGCAGAAAACGTCTACGTCTATACCCGCGACTTACTTCACAAGCTACAAGAAGCCGGCTATTTCACAATCGCCATCAGCGGCTCACAACACGAGCTCGTCGAACCTTTTGCCTCAAAGTATGGCTTCAATGCCTGGGTGGGGCAGCAATGGGAGCGGGGTGACGAATTCTTCACGGGCAACGTCGTCAAGACACATACTGGTAAAGACAAGATCATCACACAACTCATCGATCAGTACGATCTCACACTTGAAGATAGCTATGCTGTCGGTGATAGCAACGGCGACAGTGGTATGCTAGAAATAGTAGATCATCCGATCGCATTTAATCCAACCTACGAATTATTAGAAAAAGCGCTAGCAAACAACTGGAAAATCGTTGTCGAGCGAAAGAATACCAGCTTTGAACTGGAGAAGGGCAGGGATGGAAACTTCATACTGGCGAACACAAACCACCACTAAGCCACTCTTTCCGGATATCGAGTGGGCAAAACCAGAGCAGCGCTCGCAAGCTGGCCGTCTCGGCATCATTGGCGGTAATAAGCTTGGCTTTGCCGGCGTGGCCGAAGCATACAGCCGTGCGTTTGCTACGGGTGTCGGCGAGGTGCGCGTCATTTTGCCAGACGTCCTCAAGAAGTCGATCCCGCCATCTATTACCGATACGGTGTTTGGCGCCACCAACCCCTCGGGCAGCCTCTCAAAAGACGCCGCACCCGAGCTGCAAGCACTTGCTGCCTGGGCAACAGGGGTTCTGTGTATTGGTGACGCAGGACGCAACAGCGAAACGGCCATCTTGTACGAAGACTTCCTCCGTACCTACGATGGACCGCTTACAATTACGCGCGACGCCGTCGACCTTATTAAAAACAGTTCGCAGACCCTCGTCGAGCGGCCGAATACTCTCCTTGTTATTTCATTTTCCCAACTTCAAAAACTCTTTCAATCGGTCTACTATCCTAAGATTTTGACGTTTAGTATGCAACTTGCCCAGCTCGTTGATGCTCTTCATAAATTCACAATCACGTACCCGGTCACTATTGCCGTTCTTCATAAAGATCACTTTGTTGTCGCCAATAACGGCCTCGTCACTACAACAGAATGGGGAAATGCAATGGCGATTTGGCGAGGCAGCGTCGCGACAGTAACGGCTTGTTACTTGCTCTGGCATCCAGCTAAACCCCTCGAAGCAGTTACAGCCGGCATCGTCAGTGGCGCAATCAGCTAGTAGTTAGTCTGCTGGCGAGGCATCTTCACCTCTACAGGCGTGAGTCGATCGGTCGTGGTGCCGTCGCCGACCTGACCGTCATTATTGCGTCCTGCTGCGTATACGCGACCATCGCTCCCGAGGACGTATGTCGTGTATTCATCTTTTGCCGATAGATCCATCGCGGTCACACCAGAAGGCAAGACAAATTCTTTACTTGTAGCCGACGTCGCGCCCGGAGTACCTGCCTGCGACGACACACTACAGTTCTCGAAATCATTTGTTGTTTGCAGATTGCCGTCTCCAAACTTACCATATTGATCACGACCTGCACCGTAGACCTTGCCCGTCGTCGTGATAACCATTGTTGACCTGAACTGCAGGCGCCACTCGTCACTTAGTTTTGAACCATCCACCTTGCCACCATCTGGAAGGTTGACATTGAAGTAGTTATGGCCACCCGATGGCGTACTAATACAGGCACCGATAAACTGACTGACTGTTCCGTTGGCATTAATAGCACGGTTCATCAATTGACCGTATTCATTCTGACCACTGCACCACATGCCAGACCAGGCATCAGTACGAATAGCA
Organism: uncultured bacterium; assembly: GCA_966210935.1. Lineage (GTDB taxonomy): Bacteria > Patescibacteriota > Saccharimonadia > Saccharimonadales > Saccharimonadaceae > CBIHLX01. The sequence goes on from CBIHLX010000003.1 coordinate 22,890, forward strand.
CAGAAATGGTCCGTACCGGCAATCATGCCAGTCCAACCGTTAATACCCGCCCAGCGAGTGAAACTTTGCGCAGCATTACCCGTGCCGCACGTCCATGTCTGAATAATCGTACCGTTCGCCGTGCCGTTATTAAGAGCATCGAGGCAAAGACCACTCGAGATGTGCCGCACTACCGACCCGCCGTAGCCCCCGACTAGATCAAACTTCTGGGCAGCAGTGCCATTACAATCGTAAAGCTGCAGGTAAGCGCCACGCGTACTGCTGTTTCCCGGCACGTCAAGACACTTACCGGTGCCGTAATTTGTTATTTGCTGCTGCTCGCCATAGTACCAAGTTTGTGGACCACTGTTTGTTCCACCACAGTCCCACAAATGAATTTTGTTACCGTTAGTCGATTGGTTGGCATCGTTATCCAAGCACTTATTAGACTGTGCGTTCCAGAATATACTACCCGCTGCGTAGTCCGCTTGCGAAGTGGTGAACGGAATTGGCGTCTGGCTCGATCCAGTTGATCCGGTAGTTGTGCTGTGACCAAGGTTGCCAAGAGCGTAACTACCACTACTCCAGATTGTTCCATCTGTCGCATGAACGTGCACTACGCCACTGCCACCACCATGGTAGCTGACAAGGACATCCTTAACTTTACGTGCACCTGCTGCGCCAGGCAGGTTGTACTTAATAGGCGTTGCATACACACCATTACCCGTACCGTTAGTCGAAGGGCCAGTCAGCTGGCCGCTGCTATTCAACCCCGCACAGTACATATCGCCGGTAGTTGCAATGCCGCAGGTTATGACAGGGCCTGAGTAAATCTTAGACAAGGTAATACCTGCCGGCACAGCAAACCGCTGCGGATTTGCACCATTAATCTTGTAGATGGAATAGGCAGTATCGCCATTACCGAGGCTGCCATAATAATTTTCACCGGCGCAATACGCTTGACCGTTACTGCCAAGAACACACAGCTTATCGCCACCGTACCCATCAAGAGACATACTTGTTGCCGTTACGCCAGAGGGTAGTGTAAATTGCTGCCAGCCCACCGCTGTTGGCATAAGACCGTTCTCGGCACCGCCCGCCGCACCACGGCAATACACCTGTGCAGTATTCGCCAAGATACAGATAATTGATGCCCCTTGGCCTGATGTTTTTACCGAACTTACCGATGTAACACCGGCAGGTAGGTCAACCTTTGCTGGAAATATCACAGCTGCAGGAGTACCCGCACCAGCAATCTGATTCGTTTGATTAGCTCCAAACGCATATAGCTGCTGATCGGTAGTAAGAATAGCCGCTAAGTGACCGTTGTTTTGCCACCCGGCACCACCAGCAATCGACGGAGCATCCTGATAGCGCGTTTCCTGAGCGATACTCTGTGTATACGCACGCCATACTGTATTAGGAGACGACGAACGGACCAAGTGGATATCGCCAGTCGCCGACAGGCGAGAGGCATCAGTCCAGCCCTCGTCTGGTATACCTATACGGAACGTTGTCTTTACATTGCCGCTCACCGCAAGGTACTCACTAAGCCCGCTGATGACGCTGCCGTTGCACTCGGTATTTGGTCGCAGTGGGGCTACGTTACTCCACTGAGGAGAGCCTGTTGGGCTTTGCTTGAGACAATCGGTCGCGCGAGCCATACCCGATTCGGCCGCCTCGCGTGCTAGCTGATTGTAATACTGCGTTTCAAGCGAGGTTGAGATAGAGCTCACCGCCGTCACCGCAGCCGTCAAAACAGTTATCATCACCACTGATGCAATTAAAATAGTTGGCAGGGCAAAACCCTCCCGTAAAGCATTCGGAACGCGCATATGCTTCATATAAGGTTATAGTAGCATTTCTCTCGCGCGGACGCCACAAAAAATCACCAATAAAAAAACAGCTCATACGAGCCTGTTCTTTTATTGGTACCGCGAGCCGGACTTGAACCGGCACGAGCTTGCGCTCACCAGATTTTGAGTCTAGCGTGTCTACCTATTCCACCACCGCGGCACGAGTTGTTAAAACGCATTTCTACCTTACGACAAGTAGAAGACGTCACCAATGTATTGTACAATAGAAGCATACAGGAATCTATAGATGACACCAGATGATCAAGATGACAGGCGAGTGGGCACGCCGCTGGTACCGCAGCGACCTTTTCTCCATGGCGAACCAACAGCCCGACGCGATGCCTCAACCCGAGAAGCAACGGCCAATATTGCTCGCGACCAATTAAATAGCATCTATAGCGGCAATACTCGCACGTCAACCCCACACACCACGCCGGTTATCGCAGCCACTCCCGAGGCCGCTGAGGCGGAACAGCAGGCCACTGCCTACAGTCGCACGCACAATCCAGCAGCTACAACAATCGAAGCAGAGCACTGGAAGAAGTACCATAGCGCTTGGCAGGACTACTACAAGCAGTACTACGAGCGGTACTACATGAACCGCATGCACCAAGTGCAGATAAGTAGTGGAGCGCAAAGTACACAACCTCCTCAAGCAGAAGCCACCTCGCCGGCGGCCGACACAGGCACTACGAGCACCCAAAGCTCTCGCACGCTTAATCAAACTGAGGCGCTCCTCGAACTTCGCAATAACCTTATGGCAAAACTGCGCACATCAGCCGACAGCGTCCGCAAATCACGCCATTTCGTGCCTACCGCCGCCGCATTAGGCGTCGTAGTGCTCTTCCTCTTTTTGCAATTTAACCGCGTGTTAATCTCAAACGTCCAAGCGTACATTAGCCCAGGCAATATTAATCCTGCAAACTTTATCGTCAACCCGAGCACCAGCATTGAAGTTGGCCCGGAACCAAAACTCATCATCCCAAAGATCAATGTAGACGTACCGGTGGTCTACGACGTAACACCCGACTACGATTCCCAGATGAAAGCTATGGAAAGTGGTGTTGCATACTTCGGCATTCCGGGTGCCAACAGCAAGCCAGGCCAGGTTGGTAATACCGTATTATCAGGCCACTCGAGCAATGATATTCTCGATAAAGGGGACTACAAGTTTATCTTTGCGCGCCTTGAGCAGCTTGAGAAAGGTGACTCAATCTACATCAACTACGAAGGCACTCGCTATACCTACACGGTTACAAATAAAAAAGTAGTGGCACCGACAGAAGTGAACGCACTCATTTATCCAACAGACAAGCCAGAGTTGACTCTTATCACTTGTACGCCACTTGGCACAGCGCTCAATCGTCTTCTCATCACCGCAGAACAGGTAAGCCCAAGCCCAGCGTCGGCTACGCCAGCACCAGCCGCAAGTGCAGATTCAGCAAATGTGGCCATACCCGGCAATTCGCCGACATTATTCCAACGTATGTTTGGAAGCGGTCAATAAATAACAAGTCTTATTAACTCCTATTGCAAGATGAGTCGTACGCGTTGTAGTTGAGACTGGCCATCTGCCGTCTTGCCAACACTGTAGAGATACGTGCCATTGCGGCTCAGTGTCACCGCTTGACTGCTAACAACCGGGATAATATCGTGCTGATTTTCGCCGTCAAATTCTTAAAGCCGCAACATACCGTCACGATCACTCCATGGCATGTAGCCATCGATCCACTCAAGCTGACGACCAGCTTGCGAACTACCCTTGAGCGGCGTCACTGTCTGGCGCTTAAGCTCAAGGTCATACACAGCGTAACTGTCATTCATTTCGGCCACAACAAATCGACCACTCGTAATAATCGTTAATCGGTTCACGGTATTGGCAAGATCCATAGTGGCGACACGATCCATGGCGTTGAATTCCGCCGCTGTCTTAGGTGCATTTCCTGTCACAATCGAAACTTTTGCACCGTAGGCAATTGCGACGTAGACATCACTGAAATACTCACCGATATCTATATGCAGCGGCGTTGTACCGTCGTCACTGTACACACGCAGATGGCGAGGCTCTGTGTCTGCGTCAAGCACATACCCCACAGCACGCTGTTTAGTTTCTGGGTCAAGATTTGTCACGTATGTCACGCCGGTGTCACGGTACAAATCAAATTCTGCCACATTACTTACAAGTGGACGTGAGAGTGTCGCCGCACCAAGTTCAATCTTACGCACATCACCCTGCGTCAGTGCATACAGAGCTTGACTACTGTCGCGGCTAAAGCGCATCTCGCTACTATCGATGTTAAGCAAACGAGTAATATTTTTGCTTTCTGCGATTGTCCGCGTATCGACCATCAGCCACTCAATACGAGGTGTACCATCAATAGTATGCTTAACGAGCACAAATCGATTATCTTTATCCCATTCCACTACACTAAAGTGCTGCGTCTTACCCTCTGTCGGATGCGTATAAAGGTCCTGTGGAAGCGCTAACTTAGTCATGATTGGCTGTGTATCGCTAATGTCAGCCAGCTCAAGTTCTGGCAGGGCAGGGTCCGTGCTTGCGATCATGTAGTCTCGGTTTGGCGAGGCTACGCTACTACTGATAGTTGAAAACGCTGCAATCTTCTCAGCTTCCATTTTTTGAGGAATCAACCGGGCATAATTGAGCCACAGAACAGCTCCGGGGACTACTGAAACAGACTTGCGCCACTCCTGATACCCCTCACGGTTCATGGTAATAGAGTGGCTACCGGCCGCGAGAGTAGCCTTCGTGGCAGTTCGCGCGCCAAACGGAATACTGTCGATAGCGACTGTCGCGCCCGTCGGCTGTGTCGCGAACTGCACCAAGCCGCCTTGCTCAATCTTGCCGTCATCACCGTTATAACGAAACCCTAATATGACAAACACTAGTACGGTGACAAGTGATAAAATTGCGACTACCATAGCTGCATAGGTCGCAGTTAGGCGCCAAAACGCGGATCTCTTAGAAGGTGGACGATACATAATAACTGTTTACAGTATACCAAGAAATACCTCCGAAAACTACTTGCACGGCTCCACCCCTTGGCGTACTATATGACGTAGTACGAATGTTACTTTTTACAAAGTAGGGTAGGTAAAAAGAAACAAACAGTAGGGGAAACAAGAAAGTATGAGCCAACAAACAGTCACTATCAACGGAATTGTTTACGACACCCTCACGGGGTTGCCGGTTACTGCATCAGCGCCTGTCACCACAGCGCCACGTCCGGCAGTTGCTCCAGCAAAAAAGCCACATCAGCCAGCAAAACCATCTCATGCCGTGCACCAGGCTACCCAAAAGTCACAAACTCTTAATCGACGTATCGTCCAAAAGTCGCCAGCCCATACGGTCGCCAACCAAAAGCGTCGTATTACACCGCGCCCTGATATTATCCGCAGCCATGATATTAAAAAATTTGCACCACACCCTGTCGGCGCTACCGCGAAAGTACAGCCAGTAAACGATATCGCTCCAGTGCGTCCACACCCGATCGTCACCAAGGCCCACGCTCACACAGCAGCCAAAAAGCACACCGCAGAACAGACGCCAGCTGCTACCGTCAAACCATCTCATGTACTTAAAAATGAAGCGATTGCCGCCGCCCTTGACCAGGCACCTAACAAAGCCGACGCCAAACCTTTCAAGGCAAAGAAGCAGAAAAAGGCGCCACGCCACCTCAGTATCGTGTCGGCCAGCTTCGCGCTTCTCCTACTTGGCGGCTATTTCACTTACCTCAACATGCCAAGTATTTCCGTGCGCGTAGCGGCTGCCCAAGCGGGCATTAATGCCAACTACCCAACCTACCGCCCAGCAGGATACAGCCTTGCAGGCCCTGTTGCATTTACCGATGGCGAAGTGAGCATGAAGTTTGCATCAAACACCGGCCCTCAGAGCTACAACATCTCGCAGAAGAAGATGAACTGGGATTCAAGCGCTGTCGAACAAGATGTCAACCAGAAAACTTCAGGCAGCTACACTACGTCTACAACCAGCGGCCTGACTATCTACCTCTACGGCAACAATGCCTCATGGGTCAACGATGGCATTCTCTACAACCTGAGCGGTGACGCACCGCTTTCAAGTGAGCAGGTCGACCGTATCGCAACCAGCATGTAACTTCGCTCTGACATCTGTTAAAATAGGGCATATGACTATCCGTACTCGTTTTGCTCCAAGTCCAACCGGCTATATCCATGTTGGCAACGTTCGCGCCGCGCTCTTTCCGTGGCTACTCGCACGCCAGCAAGGTGGTAAATTTATTCTACGCATCGAAGACACCGATCAAGCCCGGTTCGTCGAAGGCGCAACCGATCTTATTCTCGACACCCTCGACTGGCTGGGTATCGACTGGGACGAAGGTCCGCGAAAGGGCGGTGACTACGGCCCTTATATCCAGACTGAACGACGAGAGCATTATCTTAAATGGGCACAAAAATTGATCAACAAAGGCCTCGCTTATGCCGATCCTTACACCGCCGAAGAAGTTGACGCCTTTCGTGAACAGGCCAAGACAGAGAAGCGCGCCTTCTTGTATCGCGACCACCGACCAGAAAATCCGCCAACCTGGGATGGCTCACAGCCACTTCGATTTAAGGTACCTGAGGTGAAGCGCTACACCTGGAATGACCCAGTCATGGGTGAACTCACCGCCGGACCGGAAGCTCTCGACGATTTCATTCTTATCAAATCAGACGGACTACCAACCTATAACTTTGCGCATATTGTCGATGATTACGAAATGGGCATTACACATGTTGTGCGCGGCCTCGAATACATCTCCTCTATTCCGAAGTACCTATCTCTCTACGACGCCCTTGAAATCGAGTGGCCTGTCCTCGCATGCCTACCGCACATCATGGCGCCAGACGGCAAGAAAAAACTTGGCAAGCGTGACGGCGCAAAGAGCGTCACCGAATACCGTGATCAAGGCATTCTGCCAGAAGCGATGCTCAATTTCTTAGCTAGTATAGGCTGGAATGATGGCACCGAACAAGAAATCTTCACGCGAGATGAGCTAATTGAAAAGTTTAGTCTCAACCGCGTCCAAAAGAGTGGTGCGCGCTTTGACGAGCAGCGCCTCCTTTGGCTCAATGGTCAGCACATTCGCATGCTCAGCCTCGAGGACCTGTATGACCGCATTGCCGATTTCTGGCCAGCTAGCGCCGCCAGCGCAAGTGACGACCAAAAAAAGCAAGTCCTTGGTCTCGTTCAAGACCGACTCAAAACACTAGCCGACTTGCCAATGATGACCGAATACTTCTTTGCCGAACCAACAGTCGACTTCAGCCTCATTACAGACAATAAGCAGCTCAAGAAGCTCGAATTTAGTGAGATTCAGTCGCTCCTCGCACAGGCAAGAGAGGCACTCGTGGCATGTGACTTTACACCAGAAGCAATTCAGGAAACCCTCAATCAGCTTCTTGATACAACCGGCCAAAAGCCAGGCATTCTCTTTAGCTTGGTTCGCATCGCCACTACATGGGCGCCGTTTAGTCCACAGCTTAACGATACACTGGCTCTTCTCGGCAAAGAGACAACTCTACGCCGTCTCGATACTGCGATCGCGAGCTTCAATGACTAAAGATCCACGCACAGATAACGAGTTACTCCAGATCATTTGGGACTACATGTCCTATGAAACGCCACTGAAACCCGCCGATGTCATGATTGTAGGTGGCTGTACCGACACCGGTCTTGCTCACTATGCAGCAGAACTCTATCACATGGGTTTTGCTCCACTCATTGTGTTTAGCGGTTACCAGCGGTCCGATATGGACACAACCGAAGCCGACCTGCTAGCCCAGGCAGCTCGACAACTCGGCGTGCCAGAGTCGGCCATTTTAAGAGAACAGACGGCCACCAATACGGGCGAAAACATCACTCGCTCAGTCGAGCTTTTGAAAGAAAAGGGGATCGAGACTCAGCGAGTCATCCTGATCCATAAACCCTATATGTCGCGTCGCTTCTTAGCTACCGCTCAAATCAAATGGCCGGAACCACGTCCGGAATTCATCACCCGCCATCAGACAATGTCACTCACCGAGTACAGTCTAAAGCAGGGTCGCGGCGAGGCAATTCGCCGCACACTTGGTGATTTTAACCGCATGGCCAAGTACGCCAAAAAGGGCTTTCAGGCTCATCATGACATTCCGACACAAGTTCAGGAAGCATACGACATCATGGCAGCGCGCGGCCACCAAATCCGCTAATTAACCGGGCTTGCAACCATACCAAAGCATAAGGGTTTTTGCTATACTACCCACATGAGCAACCTCTCTTTAAGCACGTCACCATGGAAGCGCTTCACCACATGGCTGACAACCCGCCCGAAATGGGTACTTGCGATTGGGGCCGTTCTGCTTGTGGGTGGCGCAGCTGGTGCCACTATTCTCGTGCTCAACTCACAGAAAAAAGAGGAGCCAAAGACAAGCGTTACTAAGCCAGCGCCAAAGCCCAAACCAGCACCTGTCTTTTATTCACCGCTTACTGGTGAAAAGGTTTCTGATGCAGCTGCCACTAAGCAGCAGGTTACCGCGATCATGATCGAAAACAGCCCGGAAGCCCGACCGCAATCAGGCCTTAAGCAATCGGGCGTTGTCTACGAGGCCATTGCCGAGGGTGGTATCACTCGCTTCCTCACACTCCACCAGCACGACAAGCCGCTCCTTATTGGACCTGTCCGTAGCCTCCGCATGTACTATATCGACTGGCTTGCCGCCTACGATGCGAGCGTCGCCCATGTTGGCGGTAGTTCCGCAGCCTTGGCCGAGATTCGCAATGGTAGCTACAAAGATATCGACCAGTTTACAAATGGCAGTAGCTACTGGCGTGCCACCGACCGCTACGCTCCTCACAACGTCTACACAAGCTTTGAGCGCCTCGACGCACTAAATGCCACCAAGGGCTACACAAGCTCCACATTCACCAGTTTCGCTCGAACCGACGGCAAACCAAGCGAAACACCAAACGCCACACAGATTACTATTAACTTCAGCGGTCCACTCTTCAATACAGCCTACACGTACGACAACGGAAGTAATACCTACCAACGCTCACAGGCTGGCGCACCCCACACCGACCGCGAAGATGGCCAGATTGCCCCTAGTGTTGTTATCGCTCTCAAGGTCGATATGACGCGCATCTTTGAAGACGGATATCGCGAGAGTATCGCCACAACCGGCAGCGGTAGTGCAGTCATCTTCCAAAACGGAACCGCCATTGAAGCCACCTGGCAGAAACCTGATCGCAAAACAGGCATTACATTTACAGACGCCGATGGTAAGGAAATCCCTTTGGTTCGTGGTCAAACCTGGATTGCAGCCACACCAAACGGCACCGGGAGTGTTTCATGGCAGTAAACAATACCCAGAAGCAGCCTGACATGGTGCGCGACTACTGGCCTCGCTACCGCCGCCGCAGCATATTTATTACTATCGTCATGCAGATCGCCGGTACACTAGCAGTCGGCGGAGCCTTGATTGTCAGCGGCGCAGTTGAGATGACGCCTCTGTTTTGGATTGTCATTCTGGCAGTCCTCAGCACCTCCATCGGCGTTAACCTCCTCCTAATGACACAGCTCCTTTTGCCACTCAAAGACCTTATGAGCGCTCTCACGCACGCCTCAGGCGAACCGACTATCGTGACGCCGCCAAACCCCAATGCCGCCCACTTTGAACGTGATGGGTTTAAGCCTGTTCTGCAGTTAATATACGAACTCGCCGCTCATCGCCCGGCATCATCACCCGACGGCTCTGCTGTCGTTTCAAGCAGCAGCACGAGCGACTTCATGAAGACGGCGCTCGATAACAGCGCAGCTGGATTTATCGTTCTCAATCACAACGGTGACATTAGCTTCAGTAATTCCAATGCACCCGTACGTACCGCACCGACAGGTAAGCTTGCGGTTGACCTTCTCTTTGAAGAATCAAACTCTCTCGATACGTGGCTTGCAGATTGCCGCGAACATGCCGTTCGAGCCGAAAAGACTTGGCAGCGCGTCGCCAATAAAATCACCGGCGAAGAAGGTCGCAAGATCTACGATGTCACCGCATCATACCAGAAAGGGAGTAATGCCGAGGTCGTACTCACAGCCCTTGATCGCACCGACCTCTATCAGCCTGAGGATGACGACCTCGACTTTATCGCCTTTGCCGCCCACGAGCTTCGCGGACCAATTACGGTCATTCGCGGCTACCTAGATGTCCTTGGTGACGAGCTCGATGGTCAGCTTGAAGCCGATCAAGTGGAGCTCATGAAACGTCTAGTCGTCTCTGCTAATCGCCTTAGTAGCTATATCAATAACATTCTTAATGCCTCACGCTACGACCGCCGCCACCTCAAGGTTCACCTAGAAGAAACCACACTTACCGACGTTTACGACAGTATCCGCGACGACATGCAGCTCCGTGCCACCTCTCAAAACCGCGCTCTCGCTGTCGCAATCCCAGCTGATTTACCAACCGTCGCCGCCGATCGTGCTAGCTTCAGTGAAGTCATGTCCAACCTGATTGATAACGCACTCAAGTACAGCAACGAGGGCGGCATCGTAAATGTAACAGCCACCGCCGACGCATCGAACGTCAACTTTATCGTCACCGATCATGGCATAGGTATGCCGGGTAATGTCGTCAGCAACCTCTTCCACAAGTTCTACCGATCACACCGCTCGCGTGAGACGGTTGCCGGTACCGGTATCGGACTCTACATCTCCAAAGCCATTGTCGAATCACACGGCGGCACAATCGGAGTAAAAAGCGCCGAAGGGGAAGGGTCAACCTTTACGGTCACCTTGCCACACTACAGCATGGTTGCCGAAAAGCTCCAGGCGAATCATAATAGCAACGAACAGCTCATCCAACAGCAGCCCGAGGGCGGCTGGATCAAAAACCACGCAATGTATAGGGGATAGTAGACAGACATGGCAATTAAAACAATTCTTTGCATCGAAGACGACCGCTTTATCGGTGAAATGTACGTTCGCAGCCTCAAAAAGGCAGGGTACGACGTCGACTGGATGGTTGATGGCAATGACGGCCTCGTTGCAGCCCGCAACAAGCCGTACGATCTTATCCTCCTAGATGTCATGCTGCCGGAGCGTCGTGGCAACGAAATCCTCCAGGCTCTCCGTGGCGACCACGATTTCATCCCAACCACCAAAGTCATCGTCATGACCAACTTCGATCAAGATGAAGAGTCACGCGCCGCTATGCAGCACAACGCCGATGCCTATCTTATCAAGGCCGATATCACTCCACGCAAGCTACTCGAAGTAATCGGCAAGCTCGACGCCGCTCCGCAAGCCACCGCCTAGACAGGGGCGGGGGATTTTGCTAGAATCTATAGACGTAAGCCGCAAGGCACAGAATTTGGTCTCATCGTCTAACGGTTAGGACATCAGGTTCTCATCCTGACAATCGGGGTTCGATTCCCCGTGAGATCACCAAAGAAAGAACGTCACCATTTGGTGGCGTTTTTTCTTTGGTTGGACTTGCTTGAACATCTTACTCGGCAATCGGCACCATGGTGTTCTTCAATAAATCCATGCTTAAGTCTTTTGTAGTCTGAAAAATTTTTATATAGTAGAAAAACTATATGAAAGCCGTATAG
>CBIHLX010000004.1:0-33202 GCA_966210935.1 uncultured bacterium
TCCTGGTTGCAAGTAGCGAGGAGATAATACCAATCAATGCACCGATAATGATCATACCGGCAATAACCACCCAGAGATAATGGACGGTAAACGTTGCTGCATTATGCACCTGAACACCATACCCCTGAAGGGTGTCCTTGACGTTATGAAGAACCAGGAGCCCGATCACCGATGCGGCAACCGCCGCGATAAAACCGTAAAAAACAGCTTCAACAATGAACGGCCCACGAATAAAGCCACGGTCAGCACCGATGAGCTTCATCATCTTGATCTCCTCCTTACGATTAAAGATAGCCATGCGAATCGTGTTGAAGACGATGAGTGATGAAATGGCAGTAAAGAGCACGGCTGCGCCAACACCCACCTGCTCCGCAAACACCACCCAACTTGCAATCTTATTAATCGCAATACTTGCGCGCGGATCTTCAAACGATGGCTCTTGGCGCGGGTCAATATAAGCTTTGACGGTCTCGTTTTCTTTTACAATAGTCTTAAGCTGCGACGGATCATTGATATCCGCAACTTTAACATTCAAAATCCAGAAGAACTTATTGTTAGCAATATTTAACGCCTCAAGTGCCGCCGGGTCACTCTTACTTTCGGCCGCAAACTCCTCACGAGCCTGCTCGGGCGTCTGATATGACACTTCCCTCACTGAGCTGAGTTTTTGTAGCTCGGCACCAACAGATTCTGCTTGTTCGCGTGTTGTGTCTGTTTTAAGATAAATCGACATCTCCACACTATCGCGCACATAAGCAGCCGTATCGACAAGCGCAGTACGTGCAACTACTGTAGCAAAAATCACTAGTAGAGTTATCGTCATGATGGCGGTAGCCGCCAGTGATAGCCAGGCGTTACGTGAAAAGTTATTCACACCATAGCGACACATGCGGACAAAGGTCAGCCACTGGCGACGGTTACGGCGTTGGTGCGCAAAAGTGCGCGCATCTAATTTTTGTCGTGACATTATTGTCTGTAGCTCCCCTGTGCCTGGTCACTTGTAATTTTACCGTGCTCAAGCGTAACAACACGACGCTTTAGCTTGTTAACGATCTCTACGTTGTGTGTCGTTAGCAGCACAGTCGTGCCGTACTTATTGATCTTTTCGAGCAGGCGTACGATATCCCAGCTGTGCTTTGGGTCAAGGTTACCGGTTGGCTCATCGGCAATCAGGATTTTTGGCTGGCGTACAATCGCGCGAGCAATCGCCACGCGCTGACGCTCACCGCCGGACAGCTGGTGTGGAAAGTTCTTCTCTTTTCCAAGTAAACCAACCAACTCAATCACCTTCGGCACGGTGTTTTTGATCTCGCGATTCGTCATACCGGCGATCTCGAGCGCAAAAGCAATATTTTCAAAAACCGTTCGCTGCGGCAAAAGCTTAAAGTCCTGGAAGACAACGCCGATTTTACGACGCAGCAGCGGAATGTGGCGATCCTTCAGTGTGTCGTAATCGATACCACCAACAACGATCTTGCCACTGTCTGGCTTCTCCTCGCGCGTAAGGAGCTTCAAAAGGGTTGATTTGCCGGCACCGCTGGTACCAACCAATATAACGAACTCGCGCGGTTCGACATGCAAGCTCACGCGGTTGATAGCAGGTTTACCGTCCTTGCCGTATGTTTTTGTTACCCTATCCAGTAGAATCATATACTTAACTCATTATAACATAAACTGCTTATGCACAAGGGTGTTTGAAGTGGAATTAACGGTTACGTTTTCCACATGCCAGGCGTAAATTAAGCCGCAAGGTTCGCTTCAAGATACGCCATCATAAACGCGTCCAGCTTCCCATCAAGGACGCCGCCGGCGTCACGGTCTTCGTACTTCGTGCGAGTGTCCTTCACCAGCGTATACGGATGCAGAACGTAGTTACGAATCTGGCTACCCCAGTTGGCCGACTCACCCGCCTGCAAGTCACTAATACTTGCAGCATGTTGCTCAAGCTGCAGCTGTGCGAGCTTGGAACGTACAATCTTTAAAGCCGTCTCTTTATTTTGAAGCTGACTGCGCTCATTCTGAATTGCCACAACAATACCCGTTGGCAAATGCGTAACCCGGACTGCACTATCGGTTGTATTCACGCTCTGACCACCATGGCCACCAGCACGGTACACATCGATCTTAAGGTCTTTATCATCAAGCTTCACCTCATCAGGAGCGTCGATTTGCGGCAAAACCTCAACAAGAGCGAAGCTTGTCTGACGTAAATTGTCACTATTAAACGGGCTGAGGCGCACTAGGCGGTGAACGCCGTGTTCACTCTTTAGTTTGCCGTAAGCGTATGGCCCGGTTATTTCAATGACGCTCGTCTTCAGCCCCGCCTCTTCGCCCGCCGAACGCTCGATTAGCTTCGTGGTCAAGCCCGCCTTCTCTGCCCAGCGCAAATACATGCGCTCAGCCATCTCAGCCCAGTCCTGTGCGTCTGTGCCACCGACCCCCGCAGTAATGCGCAAGATAGCATTATGGTCATCAAACTCACCACGGAAGAGCAGTTCTTTTTTGCGCTCCGCAAACTCCTGCTCCATAGCACTCACCTGCCCCTCAAATTCTGCGAGCATCGAATCGTCACCAAGCTCCATTAACTCGTGGATATCTGCCACTTGAGCACGTAGTGTCTGCCAAGGCTGCACCATAGACTGCAGTGCAGCGTGCTGACGACTTAAATCTTGGGCGTAGCTGGGATTGTTCCAAATTTCCGGAGCAGATAGCTCCACCTCAAGACGCTCCGCCTGGAGAGCCTTGTCGTCAATCGCCAAAGTGTCGTACGCAGTATCGATTGCGGCCGCTAAATCATCAAGTCGTTTACTGAGTGGTTGCATGCTCTCTATTGTAGCTCATTCACCGCCGCTACGAACTGGTCGCCGCGATCTGCATAATTCTTAAACATGCCAAAACTTGCACAAGCAGGGCTGAGTATCACAACATCACCAGGTCGTGCCGCCTGCTTCGCAGCGCCAACAATGTCGCGCATTGCTATGTCATTCCCCAGATGACGGACCGGTATATTTCTATCGGTGAGCACAGTGGCAATTCGTTCACCTTCGTCGCCAATTGTTACCACCTGGCGCACATCTTGGTCGGCAATAATCTGCGCTAATTCGGTAAAGTCAGCCCCCTTAGAGGAGCCCCCAAGAATCATCACTTTTGGCTGCTCGAAAGCAAATAGTGCAGCAATCGCACTACCCGGCGTCGTTGCGATACTGTCGTCGTAGTAACTGACACCGCTCACCTCCCGGACAAACTTCAGGCGGTGCGGGAGGCCCGTGAAAGCTGCGAGCCCACGAGCAATCACTTCACCATCCGTCACCCATGACCAGCAGGCAGCAATCGCCGCACAGGCATTTTCGAGATTATGACGCCCTGGCAGCCTTAAGGCATCGACGCCACACAGTCGCTGCTCACCATGCCAGAAAGAATTATCTCGAATATGGAACGATTCACGCGCTGGGTACGGCACCCGTACGGCTGCCGATTGAGAAGCGATCGACTTGCTATAGCCGTTTTGGCTGTAGTATACGACCTGATCGGAGGGGCGCTGACTACGCGCGATGTTCGCCTTAGCATTAACGTAGTCCTGCATATCCGCATGGACATCAAGGTGGTCTGGCTCAATCATGAGCACGACCGCGACCTGCGGACTCTTCTCCAGATCCCACAACTGGAAGCTGCTAAGCTCGTACACGACAACATCAGCTTGATTCGCCACCTCGAGCGCATCAAGCGCTGGTACGCCAATGTTTCCAACCAGCTCCACACGCTTACCTGCGGCACGAAGGATACTCGCAATCAGACTTGCGGTTGTCCCCTTCCCTTTGCTGCCCGTAACGCCAATGATCGGCGTCTGACACTGTTCAAAGAATTCGCGAGTAGCCGACCACACTCGTCCATCAGTGACAATTTTACGAGGACTCAGGCCGGCTGTGCGCACCACCATATCAAACCCTTGGAGCTTATCAAAAGCGCCGGGGCCAAGAATAGTCGGCACCCCCTCAGGGAGATCGTCGAGCTGTTCATGCTCATCAACAATCATCACGTCGCCACGCGACTTAAAGTACTCGTAGTTAGATTTCCCCTCAAGGCCGTAGCCGGCAATCGCGATCTTCATACTGTTAGTGTACCGCTACTTAAACAAATTGGTCAATTTGTCGTTGAGCTCAACAATATGCTCTTTTTCACCACTACTCACCCCGGCAAAGGCCCAGGCGTTATGCGTAATGAATTCGGTTGCCGTCCCAATCATGCGGTCGAGAGTCACCTTTTTAATCGACTCCGGCACCTTATCGTAGTTCTTTACGAAGCCATCAGCAAAATAGCGACCGGTGTAGAAGTTGCTGATCTGCGCGACCGTCTGCGCACCCATTTGGTAGCGACCAAGGGCATATGACTTGGCAGATTCAAGCTCTTCTGCGGTAATCTTACCATCAAGCACACACTGCACCTCACGTACGATGATATCGAATAGATTTGGCGCAGTATCGAGGTTTACCTGGCCGCCAAAATCCCAGCTACTGTCATGGAAGCCGACTGAGGTATCTGAAAACATACCGTACGCCAGGCCCCGCTTACGCGCTGCGCCATAAATACGAGAATGCATGGTTCCAGTCAAAATATGATCAAGACAGTTCATTGCCTCGGCTTCTTCATCACTAAGTTCACGAGGCACAGTGAGGGACCAGCCGAATGTTAGGTTTGAGGCCTCTTTGCGTCGGATCAACGTTGGCTTAGACCGAGTCAGTTCATCTTTTGGCACGTCAAAGCGCTCGCCACGTGGCAGCTCCCAATCCTCAAGCTGACGCTTAATCTCCGTCTTGCGCCCCTTGAGTTTGCCAGCGATCACAAAGCACATGTTGTCAGTCGTGTGAGTGCGTTTATGATGCTCGCGAATATCAGTCAGTGTCACGGTTGAGATTGTCTGTAGCCGCTGCCAGAAAGTTAGCACTTCTTCACCGAGAAGCTGCTGTATCTTTGGCCAGAGGACACGATTGTGATTATTAAGGTAGCCTGTCAGCTCGCTCTTAACATTCCCCTTCTCCGCCTCAAGTTCTGCAGCGTTAAAGCGCGGCTGACAAATAGCGACACGCTGCAACGCAAAGATACGCTCCCACTCAAAGTCGGCACAATCGGCCACGTACACCATCGAAAGATCACTCGTGTAGGCATTATGGTAGGCGCCATTCTTCGTGAATTCCGATTCATAGGCATGCTCAGACTTAAACTGCGCGTTCGCACCAAAGGCCATGTGCTCCATAATGTGAGCTGTTTCGTAAATGTCCTTATTTCGGACATAGCGGTTCCCAGCCCTAAACTGAAACTGAAAACTCATAACAGTCGCCCCAGGGATGTCAATTAAAAGCCCCTTCGCACCATTTTTAAGGCGCACTTCTTCAACGGTATGTTTCATACTTCTTCTCCTTACTCCACCCGCTGATTAGTTGCGATTCTTTTTGCGATTTTGACGCTGCGTTTTCTTTTTCTTACGCGCATCATTTTTCTGCTTGTTAACCTCAGTAGTCGTCTTCGCCTTCTTTGTACTAAAGTCGTCATCTCGATTAGCTTCGCCAGTCGAAACCTCATTGACACCACGCTCAACGGCATTTTCTGCCAAGCGAGTGAGCTCAGTATCGTGATCTTCCTGGTGAGTTGCTACAACGTCATGCTTATGTACATGCGTGACAGCCCGTAACACTTCATCACGCAGTGTCGCCTGAAGACCTTCGAAAAGTTTTTGCGATTCAGAACGATATTCAACAAGTGGGTCACGCTGCCCGACGCTACGCCAGTGGATACCCTCACGAAGATGCTGCATACTCTCGAGATGTTGCATCCATAACGTATCAAGCACTTGCAGGTAGACTTCACGTTCGACCTTGCGTACGACTTCGGGCTCAAGCTCCTTTTCCTTACTGGTATAGAACTGGGCAACAAACTTCTGGGCCATCTCAAAGCGCATCTTGTCACGCTTCTCTTCACCGATTGCAGCAATCTTCTTGCTTGGGAGTGGGAAGACGGTTTCAAATTCTTCTGCAAACTTAAGATTGTTACGAGCTGGCAAGCGCGTTAATTCACGCAGCTTCTCGCCCATCAGACGCTCAATCTCTGGCTTGATGTTATCACCTTCAAGAATCTTGCGACGCATTGTATAAACGACGCGACGGTGGCGATTGATAACGTTGTCATACTGAACAACATTTTTACGCGAATCAAAGTGGTAGCCTTCAACACGCTTTTGCGCAGCTTCGAGCGTCTTGCTGACGGCGCGGTTTTGTATCGGCTGATCCTCATCAACACCGAGGCGATCCATTAGGGTGGCGATACGTTCGCCCTGGAAAATACGCATCAAGTCATCTTCGGTAGATACGTAGAACTGGGTTTCGCCTGGATCACCCTGGCGACCACCGCGACCACGCAGCTGATTATCAATACGGCGCGATTCGTGACGCTCAGAACCGATCACGACCAATCCACCAAGCTCCTTAACTCCCTTGCCGAGTTTAATGTCGGTACCGCGTCCGGCAATGTTAGTTGCAAGTGTAATGGCACCCTTTTCGCCGGCCATCTTCACGATCTCCGCTTCGCGCTCATTGTTCTTGGCGTTGAGGAGCTCGTACTTAAGGTCTTCCTTATCAAGGTAAGCAGCAATCATTTCATTCTTTGCGATTGAGCCAGAGCCAACCAGCACTGGGCGACCCTGAGCATGGTACTCCTTAATAGCCTCGGCAACGGCTTTCAGCTTTGCCTTTTCAGTCTTATAAATCAAATCGTCATGGTCAATACGAATCATCGGACGGTGCGTCGGGATCTGGACGACATCAAGGCTGTAGATCTGCTGGAACTCTTCCGCTTCTGTAAAGGCAGTACCTGTCATACCTGCCAGCTTAGCGTATAAGCGGAAGAAGTTCTGGAATGACACAGTCGCAAGTGTCATGCTCTCCTGGAGTACTGGCACCTTCTCCTTGGCTTCAATTGCCTGATGAAGACCTTCGTTGTAGCGACGGCCCTGCATAAGACGGCCGGTGTGTTCGTCGACAATAATCACCTCGCCATCATTCGTGACGACATAGTCCTTATCGCGCTTGAACAGCGTTTGAGCACGCAGCGCCTGATCCATATGGTACACCGATCGAACATACTCTGGGGTGTACAAGTTTTTTACTCCCAGCATCTTCTGCACCTTCTCGACGCCATCATCTGTCAACGCAACACTGCGGCGCTTTTCATCAAGGATATAGTCTTCAGGTACAAGCTTGGCAGCAATCTTAGCAAACTGGTAGTAGCTGTCTGGATTCTCGGCTGCTGGGGCGCTAATGATCAGTGGCGTTCGGGCTTCGTCGATCAGAATCGAGTCAGCTTCGTCCACAATCGCAAAGTGCAACTCTCGCTGACGAAGTAGCTCCACTTCGTTCACCATATTGTCGCGCAGGTAGTCGAAACCGAACTCATTGTTCGTACCGTAAGTAATGTCGGCAGCATAAGCTTCCTTGCGGGTCACAGGGCGGAGGCGTCGCATGCGTGGATCGGAGTGAGCCTCGTTGTCGTAGTCCTTGTCGAACACGAAAGATGCGTCGTTAATGATGACACCGGTCGTAAGACCGAGAAAATCATATAGCTCACCCATTTCACCCGCGTCACGCTGTGCAAGATAGTCGTTAACGGTCACAACATGAGCACCCTTACCCTCAAGGGCGTTAAGATACGTTGGTAGGGTCGCCACGAGCGTCTTACCTTCACCAGTCTTCATTTCCGCGACGTTGCCTTCATGAAGCACAAGCCCACCGATAAGCTGCACGTCAAAGTGGCGCATACCTAGCACACGATCGGCCGCTTCACGAACAAGCGCGAACGCATCTGGCAAGATGTCATCGAGTGCTGTACCCTTCTTAGCGAGCTGATCTTTTAATACCTGCGTCTGCTTTTTCAGGTCAGTCTTTGACATCGCCTTGTACTTTTCGGCGAGCCCATTGATGCTGTCGACCTTCTTTTGCAGACGCTTCAAAATACGCGCTTGCGGATCGCCAAACACCTTGGTTAATGCTTTTTGCCTACTGACCATGCTAAGAGTCCCTCACTATCTGAAAACTTCTGTAAAATACTACCCTATAGTATACGCTGTTTTCGAGTGAGTTAAAAGTGTCGATTGGGAGAACGAGGCGAAACGACCTCAAGAGACTACTGAGATTCGCGCTGATAGCTGCGCTTAAAGCGACTAAGGACACCACGGCTCTTCAGATGAGGTACGGCCGCATCCTTGTATTTACGTAGCTGATTGGCTATTTTCGCCTCCACAATATCAATTGCCGCGAGCACGTTAACTGTGTAATCGCGTGCCGTCAGAGTTTTTTCTGGCAGGTTGAGAATGATTTCCGCTTCGTACTTATTGCCGTGGTCATGATTTACCTCGCGTAGCTTGACGGCCGCAGAAGCGGATTTACGAGCATGCTTCGGGAGATAGCGGTCGAGTCTACCAATTTTCTTGGTGATATACTTATGCGTCGTGGCGTCAACGTCAAACTGGACACCGGTAATTTCAATAGCATTAATCATGCACACCTCCTGTCGAAGCATTAGGGTTTGTACTCTTATTATAGCAACTAAAGAGTGGTGCGGCCACCAAGATATGGCTGCAATGCGGCCGGTAGACGAATATTCCCCGTCTCATCTTGGCCATTCTCGATCAGAGCAATCATAATACGACCTAGTGCAAATGCTGTCGCATCATTCGTGTGCACGAGCTCAAGCTCGCCACTTGCACGGCGTACGCGAGTCTTCAGGCGACGAGACTGGTAATCGGTCATATAGTCGGCCGTATGTGTTTCGCGGTACTTATCCTGGCCAGGCAGCCAGACTTCCATATCGATGCCACGCGCATTCGGCTTACCTATGTCAGCGGTACACTTTTGAATTACTTGATACGGCAGCTCGAGCTGCTGCAAGAGATATTCCTGAATCGCCACGAAGAGCAGATGCTCCTTTAGACCATCTTCGCCTGTCGTGAAGCTCTCCATCTCGAGCTTATCGAACTGATGCATGCGCAAGATACCTTCCATATCCTTGCCATATGTTCCAGCCTCACGGCGGAAGCTAGTGGCATATCCAAGGTAGCGTAGCGGTAGATCAGCTTCTTCGAATATCTCATCAGCGTGCATACTGCCGAGCACATGCTCTGCACTTCCCTGTAGCCACAGGTCATCACCCTCCAGCTTATATCGGTCGTCACGCGGCTCAAGGCGATCCATAGCATCGTAAGGCTATGTGCGGATCATAAGTGGCGGCAAGACCGGCGTAAAGGCGCGTAGCGAAACTTCGAGACCCGCCTTTTGGGCGATTTCCTGAATCTTCTCCTCGTCGCTCAGCGTGTTGATAACGAACTGTACAATTGCCATTTGGAGCTTCACCATATCACCCTTGATATAAGCAAAGCGGCTCCCGGCAACCTTGGCAGCACGCTCTTTATCGATCCATAGGCGCTGCTCGCCAATCTCATAATGGTTGCGCGGCACAAAATCAAATTGCGGCTTTTCACCCACCTGTTTTGCGATGACATTCTCGTCCTCACTGAGGCCAACCGGCACATCTTCGCTTGCCATGTTTGGCACCTTCTTCAGGATATCCATATACTCCGCCTCAACACCCGACAGATAACCCTCACGCTCAGCCAGCTCAATCTTGATCTGCTTACCCTCGTCAATTAGCTCCTGCGTCGGCTTACCACCCTTCATTTTGCCAGCATTGGCATTACGCTTTTCGCGTAGCTCATCCACCTGCTGCTGCAGTGTGCGTCGCTCATCATCAAGCTTTAAAAGATCGGCAATGGAAACCTTGTAGCCCTTGTTTGTGGCATTGGTTTGTACAGTTTCGGCATTGTCGCGGATAAAACGGATATCTAACATAGCTACAGTATACCATCTATTCGGTACGCAGCGCTTCGATCGGATCTAGCCGCGCGGCTTTACGCGACGGGAGCCAGCCAGCAATAATCGCCACCAAAATGAGCGCCGCAATGAGCGCAACAATTTGCCAAATATCAAAGATCAAAATAGAGTTCCCCTCGCCAAGATCAAGTTGCTGCGTTAGCCACGGATTAAGCGCCAGGCCTAATAACGCTGCAGCTACCGCACCGATCAGTCCACCGAGGAAACCAATCCATGCCGCTTCAATACGGAACAACCAGCCAACGTCCTTTCCACTCATACCTAGCGCCTTCATAAGACCGATCTCCCGGGTGCGCTCAAGCACTGAGATATACATCGTGTTGATGATACCAAAAATACTGGCAATCACTGTAATCACACCGAACACAGCAACCAGGATCTGCAAAATATTCACGAACTGCGTGATCGTTTTTTGGATGTCTTCACTTGTCTGAACATAGTAGCCCAACTTCTTCAGCTCTCCCTTCGCACGCTCAGAAACACCAGCATCCGCCCCGTTTTTAACACGCACATAGGCATAGAGATACTTGCCATAGTCAGGCGTATCCTTCTTGGTAAAGTCATATAGATCGCGCGCATCACGATCACTTACCTGTAGTGGCAGGCCAGCAAAATTAAGGCTAGTGGCTGGCTGTTTTGCTACAGCACGCACCGTGTACGCGACCGTCTTGTCCTGCGCCGCTGACTCCGATGGCAATACGCCCTGCTGGATTTGACTGAGAATATCCGTTAGTGCCCCAGTCGTAAACGGTCGTACGACATTGAGCGACACTTGCTTACCCAGAGCGTCGTTTGCATCTTTAAAACCGAGTAGCGCGATATAGTCAATTGGCAGGACCACTTCCCCTGCACCCAAATCACCCGCAGTCGGCACATCACCCGCCACAAGCTCCGGCTTCTGCCCAGGATTGTAGGCTTGAATACCAACCGTATAGCGCTTTTGCCCCTCACGCGTCACGTAGCGGGCACTGAGCTGATAGTTAGGTCGCACCTGCTCAACGAATGATAAGCCACGAAGCTCCTCGACGTCTTTATCGGTTACCTGCTCAAGCTGCACCGAACTGCTTGACCCACCGACGCTCACACTGGCGACGCTTTCATCATATTCGCGAGGTGCCGTATTTGGTGCGCCGCTGCTATTTTCGATCTCTTTGTCGCGTCCGACGATCGATTCAGCAGGATCAAAATTATTTGATACCAAGCGGTCTGTGTAATCACGGATACCGTTACCCGCCGCTAAGGTCAGTGTCAATGTAAAAGCACCAACAGCAATCGCTAGGCTCGTCAAAATCGTACGAGCCTTGGCTGTACGCAAGCTCCGTCCTGATCGATTCATAATATCGATAAACTTCATGACCGTATCTCCTCTAACTCACTGACGCGCCCGTCTTTTACGTTTAAGCGATACTGGCATCGAGCCGCAAGCTGCTCGTCGTGCGTCACAATCACCAGTGTCGTACCGAGCGATTTATTTAAACTAAAAAGCAGATCTTCAATCTTTTCACCCGTGGTTGAGTCGAGGTTGCCCGTTGGCTCGTCGGCAAAAATAATTTTCGGCTTATTAACGATTGCACGGGCAATCGCGAGACGCTGCTTTTGGCCACCGCTCAGGTTACGTGCCTTGCTGATGATTTTATCGCCTAGCTCCACTTCTTTAAGGGCGGCTTCGACGAGCGCTCGCCGCTCAGAGCGTGGTACGCGTGCGATTTCGAGCGGCAGTACAACATTTTGGTAACACGTATCATTAGCTTGCACAAAGAACGCCTGAAAAATGAAACCAATCGTACGTGCCCTGAACTGGTCAATCTGACGAGGCTTGAGCTTAAGGATATCCTGACCTTCAATAATTACCTCACCCGACTGCGGTCGATCGAGGCCACTAATGGCATGCATGAGCGTACTCTTGCCCGAGCCACTTTTACCGACAATAGCAACTGTCGCCCCCTCCGGTATCGTCACCGACACATTATCAAGCGCTGTAAAAGCCGCCTTTTTATTGCCGTACGTCTTCGTGACACCGCGAAGTTCTATCATCTCACCCCCTTTATCTAATCTTAGGATAGCATAAAATCCCGGACACCAAGGTGATGTCCGGGATAAAGCCCCTAGCGGCCATTAGGCGGCTTAATGCAGCTGGATGTCAGGGTAGATCGCCTTTGTTGTCGCGTCGTACTCCGTACGCAACTGCGGGAACGGCACACCTTCACGAGCCGTCACACCTTCAAAGATCCAGAAAACCCGCTCGCTGTAGCCCCAGCCACACGCTGGCGGCATGCCGTATTCCAGCATCTCAACATAATCAATATCAAGCATCATCGCCTCATCGTCACCCGCCTCGCGCATCGCCTGCTGCTCCGTAAAGCGGTTCAATTGATCAATTGGGTCATTAAGCTCCGAGAAACCGTTACCGAGCTCACTACCGGCAATCACCGGCTGGAAGCGCTGCACGACACGGTCATCGTCTGGGTTGCTCTTAGCGAGCGGACTAATAAACTTTGGCGTATTAATCAGCCATACCGGACCAGCGACATCCTTGCGAATGTTTTTCCATAGCTTATCGATGCCACGGGCACGGTTTTCGGTCTGCTCCACTTCTAGGCCATTGTCTTTTAGAGCCTTCTTCACTTCATCAAGAGAGCTTTCGTACACGTCAATGCCGTAGCGCTCCTTGATAATCGTGGCGTAATCCCAGACTTCCCATTCACCGCTCATATCAACATCGAAGCGACCGAGCTTAAACTGGAGCGTTCCGAATGTTTGCTCGAGGACACGCTTGTACATATCCTCCATAAACTTCATGCCATCCTGCCAGTTGGCATAACCCCAGTACCATTCCATCGCTACGTGTTCCGGCAGGTGCTCATCAGAGTAGTTCTCGTTTCGAAAGCGCGGCCCAATATCGTAGACCTTCTCGTAGCCGGCACCCAATAAACGCTTCAGCGGTAGCTCATGACTAATGCGCAAGTAGAAATCCTGATCAAGCGCATCCATGTGAGTAACAAACGGATTCGCGTCAGCACCGCCAGTTGTATGCTCAAGAACCGGAATGTTGACCTCTAAGAAGCCGTGCTCATTCAAGTAGTCGCGAGTTGCCTGCCAAAATTTTGTACGACGGATAAAACGCTGTCGTACTTCTTCGTTAACGCTCATATCGAGGTAGCGACGACGCAGGCGCTCCTCTTTGCTCGTAAGCTCCGTTGGCGTCGGACGCAGACTCTTTGTAAGCAGGCGTAGCGTCTTAACGCCAAGTGAAATTTCACCGGTCTTCGTCTTAATGACCTGGCCGGTGGCTTCAACAAAATCTCCAGTATCAAGAAGTGGCAATTCACTCATACCCACAACACCATTCGCAGCATCAAGCGCCGCTACGTCCGGCGCATGCAAGAAGAGCTGGATTGAGCCACTTGCGTCTTTGAGGACAATAAATGCGAGTTTACCGAACTTACGGATACCCGTTACGCGGCCAGCGATAGTCGCAGTTTGACCTTCCAGCTCGCTAAAACGAGTCACGACATCACCCGCCATATGCGTACGATGGCTGTCAGCCGGGTATGGATTAATACCTAAATTCTTGAGTTCTTCGAGCTTACGGAGTCGCTCGTCACGGTAGTCTTGGAGTGTTGCCATATCTGTTACAGTATAGCACAAGTAAAACGCCACCCGCGATGAGGGTGGCGTTTTGTAGTGGCTATCAAAACCTAAGCGATACTGACGATTTCGTAGCTAATGTCACCCTTTGGAGTAGTGATAGTTGCAACGTCACCCACCTTCTTGTCCATAAGAGCAAGGCCGATTGGCGATTCGTTACTAATCTTACCCTCAAGCGGATCAGCCTCAACCGGGCCAACAACGTAATATGTTACGGTCTTAGCGCCAGTCTTAAGCTCTACCTTGCTACCAAGGCCAACTTTTGACTTATTGCCAGACTTAATCAACTCAGCATTAAGCAAAATATCTTCGATTTCTGCGATACGGCTTTCAACAAGACCTTGCTCTTCACGAGCGCTATCATACTCAGCGTTCTCGCTGAGGTCACCAAAGTCACGGGCGTTGGCAATCTTCTCGGCAATGGCGCCACGGCGACCTTTAAGCTCGGTTAACTCAAGCTCAAGCTCTTTTTTACCTTCTTCAGTGATCTGATACAGTTTTTTCATAGTTTATATTCCTTTAGTTTCAATTAAATAGTGTCGTTAATGACACTTCATACGCTATATGTAGTGTAAACCCTCACTCCGTCGTTTACAATCACCCCAGTTTAGCAAGCAATTCTGAGTGCGTCAAGAGAATCGTCTCCCCTGTCGCCCTTGAGGTCAGCTCGTACTGGCCTGCCTCAATCAAACGATCACTTACGGTGAGTCGGTACGGAATACCCATGAGTTCCGCGTCAGCAAACTTAGCGCCTGGACGGTCGTCGCGATCATCATACAGAATCTCAATCCCCTTGCTCGTCAGTTCTTGGTAAAGTGCATCGGCGTGCTCGACAGCCGCCTCTCCGCCAATACGGACAAGGTAAACTTTAGCTGGCGCAACGCTCTCAGGCCAAACAAGCCCTTTATCATCACTGAAGTGCTCCGCAATCAAACCCATAACTCGGCTCGGGCCAATACCATAGCTACCCATGATCACCTGCTTTTTTGTACCATCTTCATCCGTGTAGCTAAGATCGAGTGCATCCGAAAATTTTGTACCCAGCGTGAAGATATTACCTACCTCAACGGCCGTCTTTTCAACTAGCTCGTCGCGAGAAACACCAAGGTCAGCCAGCACTTCGTCGTTGTACACTTCTTCATTAATAGCAATGCGCTTGCCTTCGTGAACGTAAATCTTATCTTCGCCAACTGGACTCAGCGTCTGAAACTCGTGACTATACTTAGCAAAGCTACCGCCGCTTGCAAATGTTTTATAGGTAATTTCACCCAAGCCAAGTCGAGCGTAGACACGGTCATATGCCTCGCTAATCTTCTCATAAAAGGCATCATGCTCTTCTTGTGTGCGGCTAAAGCTATAGAGGTCCTTCATCCAAAATTCACGGCCACGCATCAGACCACTCTTACTGCGAAGCTCGTTGCGAAACTTGATCTGGAACTGGTATGGGTAGACCGGCAGATCCTTATAACTGCTAATAAAGCTCTTCATGAGCTTTGTGAGCGGCTCTTCGTGAGTAGGTGCCAAGCC
Organism: uncultured bacterium; assembly: GCA_966210935.1. Classification (GTDB taxonomy): domain Bacteria; phylum Patescibacteriota; class Saccharimonadia; order Saccharimonadales; family Saccharimonadaceae; genus CBIHLX01. The sequence goes on from CBIHLX010000004.1 coordinate 15,108, forward strand.
AAGCTCGCTGCCGTTAGCAAGCTTTGTCTTAAACCAGACATCCATGACGTCATCACTCCAGCGGCCCGACGCTTCCCATGCATCTTTCTGCTGGAGTGCGGTCAGGCTAATTTCGTTACCGCCAATCGCATCCATCTCCTCGCGGATAATTTGTACAATTTTTTCAAGCACACGCTTACCTAGAGGTAGATAAGCATAGACACCGGCCATTTCCTTGTGAATAAAACCGGCACGAATCAGGAGCTGGGCATTCTTCGCTACCTCATCACCTGGTGCGGTTTTGCTAGTTTTAGTAAAAAGATTGGATACACGCATGAGAATATTCCTTATTTAGTCGTCATTGAAAGTTGTGGATATAAAAAGAAACTACCGGCCAAGCGGCGTTATAGAAAAGATAACGGGGGCAATTCGCTGCATCATTACCCTCCTATTGTATTCAAAAGTGTTGGTTTTACAAAGAGAAGATAAAACGCAAGACCGTTTTTGAGCATATGCAGCAGCGTCCCCGCCCAGATACCGCCACTCACCTCGCGTAGAGCACACATTACGAGGCTCAGTACAAAAACATCCACTCCGACATTCCACTGCCCGTGTACGACCCCACACACAATACTAGCAACAAGCGCTGCCAACCAAACTGCCACCCACTTACGGAGCTTGCCATAGAGGTAGCCACGAAATAGCAACTCTTCCGCTACAGGCGCCAGCACGACCAGTGTCAGGAACGCCAAGACGTATTCATAAGTTTGCGAAAGATCAGCAAACCCAACGTCCTGCGCTTCATTGGCATCAAACCCAGGAATGATTCCCGTAACGACGCTCGTCACAATTGCAGATGCAATAAAATACACCACAAACCCCGCTGGTGCGAGTGCAATATCACGCCACGTCGGCAATCGATGAATCCCCATATCTTCTCGGGTCGCCATCATACGCCGCACCATCTGCGGCACTCCAATAACAATGAGCGCCGAGAGTAAGTACACCAAGCCCGCTGCAGCCGTATTCACTACCGACTCATTAAGTTCACCAAGTGGCACGTCGAGAAGCGTAAGTCCCTGCGCAATAACAAGCACCAAGAGCGATGCCAGCAAGAAGCCGACAATCACCCAGGTGACAAGCGCCAGCACACGCCAAAAGACCGGCCAGCGCACTAACGAGGTTGGACTAATCTTAGAAGAATTTTCTGACATCGGCAATCGTCACGACAATAATAAGGAACATCAGAAACATAAAGCCAGCGCCCTGAATCTTTTCCTCACGCTCCTTAGTGAGCGGCTTCTTTAGTAAACGGAAAACCGTCATTACAAACCAACGGCCACCATCGAGCGCAGGAATTGGTAGCGCGTTCATAAGTGCCAAGCTAAGAGAAACGATTGCCGTCAAGAAGATGACCTGTGTCAGACCAGCTTTCTCGGCCGCCGGGAAAATGACGCCTAGTACACCGACTGGGCCTGCGACGCTAGCTCCCGCTTTCGCAAGATTATCTCCAGCCGCTTCGCGCACAGTACTTTCGGGACTAAACTGGAAGACGATACCCTTAAATACATTAGCGACGAGCTCGCCAAGCCCCTGGAATGATGCCGTCGTCAACTGTGCGGCTGTCGCAAAACCGACAATTGGTGCCGACCACGTTGATCGCGTAACGCTACGCTGGATCGGACCTACGCCAAGGAATCCTTCGCCCTGCGCATTATCTTCACGAAGCGTCACCTTTGTCGTCGCCTCTTCCCCGCCCCGGCTGTAAATTACCTCGACAGTCTTGCCTGCATTTGCCTTAGCAGCCGCAACTAGCGACTGAGCGTCCTCAACCGGCGCACCATCAAAACGAAGTATACCGTCACCAGATTTGAGACCAGCTTTATCGGCTGGCGAACCCGCACTCAGTGTCTGGATTTCAACGGGACGCTTCTGGACAGATGTATCGCCCGCTACGGTAAATTGATTCGGTAGTACTTTCGGCAATCCTGTCCAAGCAAGTACGGTTAGCAATAGTGCCGCGACTAGCCAGTTAATCGCCACGCCGGCCAAGAGAATCTTTGTCTTCTGCCAGTAGGTTGCTGCGCCGTAATCGCCCTTGCCTTCTGCGGCGTCATGCTCCCCCTGTAATTTTACAAACCCACCCAGCGGCAGCCAGTTGAGACTCAGGAGAATACCGTTTTTTAGCTTTCGCCCCCAGGCGCGCGGCGGAAACCCAATACCAAATTCCTCAACCACAACGCCATTGCGGCGCGCCACAATGGCATGCCCAAGCTCATGAACAACGACTAAAAAGACGAGTGCGAGTAGACCGATAATAATTCCTAGTAGTAACATTTACCCTCCAAATCGGCGTTGTCGCCGTGCATATTCTTTCAGTATAGCGACCACGTCGTCCTTTGTCATGTCAGGCCACGGCTTATCAAAAAATAGTAGTTCACTATAAGCCGCGCGCCACAGCATAAAATTACTCAGACGCTGCTCGCCACTTGTGCGTACAATCAAGTCGATCGCCGGCACCTCTGGTGCGTAGAGACGCTCTGCAATCAACTCCGGCGTCACCCTATCCGCAGCTACGCCGTCTTGAACAATTTTTTTGCACGCCTCGGCAATCTCAAGCTGACCGCCGTAATTAAAGCACACAGCCAACGTTCCGGCCGTATTACCCGCCGTACGCGCCTCTGCCTCATCGATTGCCTTTACGATTCTAGGGCTTACCCTGTCGCGACTCCCTAGTACACGCAGTCGTATGTTCTTTTTTTCAAAGATAGGCAAATCGGCCGTCAGCAGCTTCAGTACCAAACCCATAAGTCGACTCACCTCTTCCTCGCTCCGTTTCCAGTTTTCGGTACTGAAGATATAAGCCGACATGTAAGGCACGCCGGCATCAAAAACAGCCTCGGCGACCTCATGGATGGCGTTGTAGCCGGCCATGTGCCCCTCGTACGTCGGCAGGCCGTGCTGCTTTGCCCAGCGCCGATTACCATCAACGATAAAACCAACGTGCTGAGGCAATACTTGAACCTCTTCGGTAGCCATATAGCAACATCCCCACGACTAAATCGTGAGGATATCCTTCTCTTTAGCCTTAAAGATCTGCTCGATCTTTTCCTGGAAACCTGAGATCAAGTGATCGATTTCTTTCTCGATACGCTTCACATCATCTTCAGAGAGTTCCTTAGCATCTTTCTTTCGCTTAGCATCCTTAAACGCATCCTGTCGGATATTGCGCAGTGCAATACGCGTCTCTTCAACCTTCTCACCAGTCTGCTTGACGAGCTGTTTGCGGCGCTCTTCAGTAAGGGGTGGCACAGGGACGCGGACTAGACGACCATCGTCGCTTGGATTGAATCCAAGTGACTGGTCGGCACGAATCGCACCGGCAATCGCCTGAACGTTACTTGGATCAAAGGGTGTCACCTGAAGCATTTGTGGCTCTGGCGCAGTAATATTAGCCACCTGATTAAGCGGCATCTGCTGGCCGTATACCTCGACGCGAACACCATCGAGCATGCTTGGGTGAGATCGGCCTGTGCGAACCTTTTTTAGCTCTTCCTCGAAATGAGTAATTGCCTGGTTCATCTTCGTTTCGTACGGTTTAGTATCAAACATGGTTCCTCGCTTGTTAATCTGATTTTATTATAGCAAAAACACCGGCTAAGTGCCGGTGTTGATGGGGTTTAATAAGCTTGAATTTCCACCCAGTGATTACCGGTGTTTACATTCGAACCGTTCAACCAGTCGCGAACATAGCGCACACGCTTAGAGTCAAATCTATGCACCCTACCATTAGCGCTCTCGGCGTACGTCCCCGAAACCGCGCTATCGAACACGGTCGTCCAGTTGACGTCATCCTCGCTTACCTCTGTTCTAGTTGCATTGTAGGTGCGACCATCGGCATAGTAATGCCATATCCTCAGTGCCGACACATCCCTTACCGAGTCCAAGGTAACCTTCACCGACTGGAGTCCAGTAGACACCGAGTGGTACGGGGAGCTCGTTACCACTCCGTCTACCAGCAGAGCATTCGGTGCAACCGCGCCCTTTGCAATATTTATCTTCGCACTACCGCTCTCAGTGACAAGACCAAAATTACCGGTATTACCGGCAGTTAACAAAAAGGTCTGCGGAGTAGTTGCATTGTCGACAGCATAGGTATAGGTTGTCCCTGGACTGGATTTTATCCCCTGACCGCCATCAGCCAAAGCAAGAGTGGTCGGGAATGCCCCGTTGTTGGCTTGGTCAATCTTAAGCTGCTTGGCAGCAGCCGTCAGGTCAGACACCACCGCCGAGGCTCTCGCCCGGTCCTGAATGCCATTGAATGCCACGATAGTAATAGCCGCCAAAATAGCGATGACGACGATAACAATCAAAAGTTCAACAATAGTGAAGCCGCGCTGCCTCACCCGTAACGCGATAGTGCTCATGCTTTCTATTAAACCATACCTCTCGCCGACTTCGCCAAAGTAGACATAAAAAGCACACCCCTATGGGGTGTGCCAAGAATAGTTAACCATGCGTTACTTCTTCGGGCGGAAGTCAACGAACAATCTATCGCGCGGCATCTTCACCTCGCTGCCACTTTCAATTAGATCCTGCTCAATATGAGTCACAAACCCCTTTTCACTTAATTTAGCTTGAGTGTAGTCAATGACGGCATCGTCAAGATTAGCCCCTAGCCCAAGGACAGGATTTAGCGTCACCTTTGATGCACCCTTTTCGACTCGCCATACGGCAATATTACCAAACATACGGGTCAAGCGACCCAGTCGCACATTCTCGCTCTCTGAATTATTAGGCATGCTTTCCATACAGATATTATACCATAAAAACAAAAACCAGCCAATTTGGCCGGTTTTTGTTGCATGCAACAGAGTAACCTAAGCGTTCACACCTAGCTCAATGCGCTTGAACTGGCTAACACGAATGTTTTCGCCGCTCTTAGCGATCTGCTCCTTGATGCGACCTTCAACGGTCATGCTGTCATCAAGAATATACGTCTGACTCATAAGAACCTTGTCGGCAAAGTGCTTCTTAAGCTGACCTGCAACGATTTGCTCGCGCATGTTTTCAGGCTTCTTCTGAAGATCTTCGCTTGCAAGTAGTTCTGCCTTTACGCGCTCAACTTCTTCAGCTGGAATATCTTCCTCTGAGACATACTCAGGAGCCATTGCAGCAACCTGCATTGCAAGCTGGTGAGCAAGTTCCTTGAAGTCGTCAAGACGAGCAACAAAGTCAGTCTCACAGTTCACTTCGATCACAACACCAATACGGCCACTGTGAACGTAGCTGTCAATGATTCCCTCGCGAGTTTCACGGTCACCCTTCTTCTCAGCCTTCGTCAGACCCTTCTTGCGCATTTCTTCAAGTGCCTTGTCGAAATCGCCTTCAGCATCAACGAGTGCCTGCTTGGCGTCGCCAAGACCAACGCCGGTTAGTTCTTTTAGCTTCTTGATATCTTCAATTGAAACGCCCATTCCCTATTTCTCCTCTGTTTTAACAGTACCAGCACCTTCAGCAACCGCTGCAGTAAAGTAGTCGAGCAACAGCTGCAGACCCTTGATTGCGTCGTCGTTACCTGGGATAACGTAGTCAACTTCACCTGGGTTTGCGTTTGTGTCAACGATACCAACAACAGGGATACCGAGAGTCTTTGCTTCCTTAATAGCGTTTGCATCAGCGATAACGTCAACAACAACGATAGCGCCCGGCTTGCCGTTTAGGTCCTTGATGCCGCCGTACTTAGACTCAAGCAGGTCAATTTCTTCCTGGAAACGCTGGACTTCAAGCTTGTTGTAACGCTTTTCAAGGTCACCACTTGCCATACGCTTTTCAAGATCTTTGAGCTTCTTGATCTGAGCTGCCACGGTGTTCACGTTGGTCAGCATACCGCCAATCCAGCGCTCAGTCACAAATGGCTGGTTGATGCTTGTTGCCGCAGTACGGACAATATCCTTAGCCTGCTTCTTAGTACCAACAAACAGCACCTGCTTGCCGCTTGTTGCAACCTGGGTTAGGAATGGTAGTGCAACATCAAGACCTTCAACAGTTTTAGTTAGGTCAATGATGTGGCTATCCTGGCGCTTACTGTGAATGTAAGGTGCCATTTTAGGGTGCCAACGGCTCGTTTTGTGTCCAAAGTGAACACCAGCTTCGAGCAGAGCTTTAATATCGACAGATACTGCCATGTGAGAAAACTCCTTTTTCCTCGTTTTCGCGCCTGAGAGCCAGGAGTACGTGCGAAAACTGTGTCATTAATTGCTTGTACAAAGAAAATAGTACCAAAAACGGTACTATTTGTCCAGAGGTGAAGACCCCTCTAAGACTGAGTCGGCTTGCTGCCGCCACCATAAGCGCTTGCGCCATAACCAAGCGATTGTGATGACGCCTTTTGCTGCGCTCCGCCTTGCATGCGATTTAACGCACTAAGTAGCGTTGGCACACCGGCAATCACTACCACTGCAACACCCACATGTCGCAGGAAGTCTTTACGATCCATTTCCTTTTGAAGCAGCTGACCGACCTGTGTTTTGATCATACCGATAAGATCCTTTTTGCTATTTGATTTGATACGTTGCTCGTATCATAAGCAGTTTAAGGACTAGTGTCAAGTACGCTAGGCGATGAGGCTGACACTAGTATATCCATCACCGGTCGGCTACCGGAATTAGCCACTGCCGTGCGCGCTGGCGTAGCTGAATTTCGAGGTGGCACAGCAACTTGCCGAGTCGCTGGTCGCGGCGGTTGTGATCGCGGCACACTGAGCCCATCAAGACTCTTCCCTGCTCTTACAGTCCGATGCCGAGCAGACAGCTCCGGCTGCTGAATCGTCGCAGTTGCCACTATCGCCGGCTTCAACGCTTGCAATGTACCTGGAGCAACATTCGATACAGCCGCAACCGAATTACCCTTCTCCTTCATCTTGCCACGCTCGGCACGCTTATGACGCCAGTGCGACAATGACACCCCCACAAGCCCCACTTGATACATACCTATAAATGGCGCCGCGACAACCACCTGGTTAGCAATATCGGGTGTTGGTGTAATAATTGCCGCTGCAACAAACGCAATTGCAATCACATACCGTTCAAACTTTAGTAAACGCAGCGGCTTTAAAGGAGTGATCCAATGAGTAATCATCATTAAAATAGGGATCTGGAACAAAATGCCCAAACCAATCGTATACACCAATACAAAATTCAGATATGCATCAGCCGTCAGCATGGCCTGCACAAATTCATCACCAAAGCCGATCAAAAACTGGAGCGCGCCTGGAATAGCGTACATGTATCCGAACAATGCACCCGCGGCAAACAATAGATAGGAGCTTATAAAAATGAGCCCACCGCGCGACTGGGCCTTCTGTGGCAATGCTGGCGCGATAAACTTGTAGATACTATAGATAATAACTGGGGTCGTCAGCGCCAATCCCGCCCACATGGTGACAGAAAAAACAAAGCTGAAGCCACCCCCTGGATTAAGATATGATAAAGTCTGTCCGCCGAGTGGGGCGAGCAAGCTCGTCATCAGTCGCTCGTGGAAATAATAAGCCAGACATGTAAAAAGCACGAAAACCGCAAAGACAATAAACAAGCGGTTTCGTGCTTCCTTCAAGTGACCATGAAGCGTCATGATAGAGCTCATTCGTGATCCATTAGCCACCTGACGCATGATCTAAAACTATTCCTTGGTTTTCGAGTCAGCCTTAGTAGTGGTTTTTCCACCCTTGGCGTCATTCATACCATTGCGAAGTTCTTTTGCTGATTGGCCGAGACTACGTGCCAGCTTAGGTAGCTGTGTGCTTCCGAAAAGTAGCAGCACGATGATCAAAATAATGATCAGCTCAGCGGTACCTAGCCCTAAAAATCCAAAGTAAGTAGCCTGCATCTTGTGTTTTTCCTCCTCATGCTTTTTACTTAGTACTAATACTACTGCTTACGCTTAGGAAATAGCAAGGCATGGAAATAAAATTTACTCCCCAGTTCTCGCATTGGTCCCCCGCTCAAGTGGTCGCACAGGCATACGGCACTGATTCTTATAGTAGTAATAGCTACAACGGCCCAACTACGACCTCAATAACCCCAGGGGCGCCCAACACAGGCTTTTTTACCGAACCCACCCCTACCAATCTCTCTATTCTAGTCGCCATCGCGATTGCCATAGGCGTAGTGAGCTTCCTCTCGACACGCGCAGTTCGTCGCTATCTGCGCCGCAAGTAGCATATCTTTGACTTTTGCCCCTGTTCGCGGTAAAATAGTCAAGATATGAAAAGCAGTATACACCCACAAGATTACCGCCCAGTCGTATTTAGCGACGATGTGGCTGGGTTTGCCTTTTTGACGCAGTCAACCGCGCAGACCACCGACACCATTAAATGGGAAGATGGCAACGAGTACCCGCTCGTAAAGGTCCACATCTCATCAGCCTCTCACCCATTCTTTACCGGTGAAGAGAAGATTATCGACACCGAAGGTCGTGTTGACCGCTTCAAGGCTAAGTTCGCAGCTGCCGAAGCTCGCAAGGAAGCCCTCGCAAGCAAAGCCAAGAAAGCAGCCGCTAAGCGCGCTAAGCAAACTAGCGAAAACTAGCATTGCACCCCAAAGAGACTGTTCTTCGACAGTCTCTTTTTATATGATAGAAAGTAGAACATGCCAACGATTAATCTCAATATCGACGAACTAACCCGTGAACACACCGAGCTTGGCGATATTCTCGCCTCCCCCAACGCCTACGCCGATCCGGCATTCAGCACCAAGAACAAGCGATTCACTGAGCTAGAAGGCATCATCGAAAAGGCCACTCTACGCCAGACGCTCGAAGGACAACTCCGAGAAGCAAAAGAACTTGCTAGCGGCAACGACGAGCTCGCTGAACTTGCCAAGATGGAAGTCAGCGACACAGAAGATAAGCTTGCCACCCTCGAGGATGAGCTCTTTATCATGCTCGCGCCAAAGGACCCTAACGATGAAAAAAATGTCATTATTGAAATCCGTGCCGGCGCTGGTGGCGACGAGGCCAGCCTCTTTGCCGCCGAACTCTACCGCATGTATCTGCGTTACTGTGAATCACATAGCCTCAAGACCGAACTCATCAGCGAAAGCGCCAACGATACCGGCGGCTATAAAGAAGTTGTCTTCGGTGTATCGGGTGAGGCTCCGTACTCGCAACTGAAATTCGAATCAGGCGTGCACCGCGTCCAGCGCGTCCCTGCAACCGAATCACAAGGACGCATCCACACCAGTACCGTCACTATTGCCGTCTTACCAGAGGCTGAAGAGACCGACATCGCGATTGGGCCAAACGATCTCAAAATCGACGTCTACCGCGCTGGCGGCCACGGCGGTCAAAGCGTTAACACGACCGACTCAGCTGTGCGTATTACTCACCTGCCAACTGGCCTCGTTGTAACTAACCAGGATGAGAAATCCCAGATCAAGAATAAGGAGAAGGCGCTTAGTGTCCTTCGCAGTCGCCTTCTCCAACAAAAGATTGACGAAGAGCAGTCTAAACTTGCCGCAGAACGCCGTAGCCTGATTGGCTCAGGTGACCGCAGCGAGAAAATCCGCACCTACAACTTCCCACAGGACCGCATTACCGATCACCGTATCGGCTATTCTCGCAGCAATATCCCGGCAGCCATGAACGGGTCTATAGAAGATTTAATCGAGCATCTGCAGGCATATGAACGCGAACTTGCCGCTAAAAACGCCAGCAATTAGCGCCTGGCTCCAGGACGCAACCAAGCAACTGGCAACAGTGGGCGTTGAATCAGCGAAGCTCGATGCCGAAATTATTCTCGCCCACACGCTCCAGCACGGCCGCACGTACCTACACGCCCACGGAGATGACCACTTAACGGCCCGACAAGTAGAAGTTGCCAACGCCCGCCTCCATCTCCGCCTTGAGCGCACACCACTAGCCTACATTATCGGTCACAAAGAGTTTTATGGACACATGTTCAAGGTCACTCCGTCGACCCTTATTCCTCGTCCAGAGTCAGAGGCGATTATTGACCTCTTGCTTGAAGCCGACCGTCAACTACAACTCCCCCTTCATAAACGTCGTCTTGTCGACGTTGGCACCGGTAGCGGCTGTCTTGGTATTAGCGCAAAGCTCGCCCTACCCGAGCTCGATGTCACGCTTGTCGATGTTAGTCGATATGCGCTCAAGGTGGCCCAAGAAAATGCAAAGACCCTTGATGCGGATGTTCTATGCCTGCAGAGCAACCTCCTAGCCGAGTACCCGTTCACAGCACAATACATCATTGCCAACCTTCCGTACGTCGACCCTGAATGGGAGCGTTCCCCTGAAACCAATTACGAGCCTGAGCTCGCCCTCTTTGCCGAACACGCAGGATTGGCACTCATTAACCGTCTGATCGAACAAGCTCCTGATCACCTCGCGCATGGTGGTCACATGTTTATCGAAGCCGACCCGCGCCAGCATCCAGCAATTGTTCAGGCAGCAAAGCGCCAGGGCTTCGCCCTGGCAACGTCACGCGGTTTTATCCTCGATTTTGTACGAACCTAGCTGGCATACGCAGCAAGCGTAACACGCAGTGTCTGCGATCGCCCATCACGGAAAATTGTCAGCTCGATAGTATCACCCGGAGCGTACTCCCCTACTAAGCTTGCAACATCACCAGCTTGGCCTACATCAATACCGTTTACTTTTGTGATAACATCACCTTCTTTGATTCCGGCACGATCCGCTGGACTGCCTGACACCACAGCCGAACGGCCACCTTCAGATGCAACGACATATGCACCAGTTTTAACCGATAGATTATATTGACGGGCAACTTCAGGAGTGACTGTGACGTAGTTCACGCCAATGTACGCGCGTTCCACCTTACCACTTGCCAGTACCCCTTTAATCATACCCTTGGCGGCATTAATTGGAATGGCAAAACCAATCCCCTGAGCATCCTGAGCGACAGCCGTATTGATACCGATAACTTGCCCTTGAAGATTTAGCAGTGGCCCACCGGAGTTACCCGGATTAATAGCGGCATCGGTCTGGATAAGGTCATTAAGGTTCTCGACGGTATCGCCCGACTGTGCCGACACAGGGCGGCCAACGCCCGACACGATACCACTTGTAACCGTATTTTGGTACTGGCCCAGAGAATTGCCAATCGCCACGACAGACTGCCCAACCCGAAGCGAGCTTGAGTCACCCAGCTCCACAGCAGGCAGATCAGAGACGCCATCAATCTTCAGAAAAGCGATATCATTTAATGGATCTACTCCTACGAGTCGTGCATTCTCGTGAGTCGTCCCGTCACTCCGCACGACCGTTACTCGATTAGTCCCCTCGATAACATGCTTATTAGTCAAAACATAGCCATTTGCACTCACAATCATGCCAGTGCCCGCACCCGCCTGGGTGGTAATACCTCGCAGTGAAGCCGCTTCTGTCTCGGTGACGATTGAAACGATGCTCGGCGACACCTTCTCGACAACCCCACTAATACTCGCTTCAGTCGGTGTTACGACTTTATTGCCATCATTCGACACCACCGTACGGGGGGTGATGCCGCCAATACCCTGCTCGCGAACTACCTCCGAAAGACGGTAGCCCCCGTAGACACTTAATCCACAGAAAAGCAGCAGGAGAACTACCGCCCATGTGAATCGACGGCGACGCTTACTCGTTTTCTGCGGCTTTTGCTCTGGTATCTTCTCAAGCGGCGGCAAGACAGGGGTAGTTTTCTCTGTCGATTCGCTAGATGCTGGCTGTTGTTGTTCGCTATGGTCTTTCATATCCCCCCTACTCTATGGTGACCGGCTTAATCTTTGCTTAAAGTGAGCCCGTCCCGATACGATTAAAGAAAAACAGTACGATTAAAATAATACTTGTCGATAACAGTGCTGGCAATAGTACGTCCGCAGATCGGATATGATCATGGCGACGATAGCTTGCATAGACCCGCTCTCCTAGGAAAGTGAGCGCCAAGCCAATCAATGCTACCTGCGGGATCTTCACTGCTCCAAAAAGAGGAAGGTCATAAGCAAAAGTCCAGTGATACGCCAACCAACCCAGTTCGGCATAAAACAAGCCGGCAACAAGACTATAGAACGAGCTATGCGCCTCTTCGTAGGTACTTAAGATATGACGGCAACTTGCATAGCCAATCACCCACATACCAATCACAACAGCAGCTGCCGGCCAGCTGTACGAAATCGTCATCAGGGCAGTTACTCCGAAGAACACCGCAGCAGCCGCCTGAATCGCCACAAAGACCCGCTTAGAGCGGGGCTTGATCAATAGCAACCAAGCCACATACAGAAGCGTTAGAATCACCTGCGCTACAAAAGCGCCTGTTGCCGCACTAATCAATACAACAACACTTAGACCGACGATCGTATCAACCAGATTGGCTTTAATGTTAGCCATCCAGTAGCGAGTACGAACCGCAAACACTCGCCACTTACTCAGCAGCACGAGCCCCATACCCGCCAAGATTGATTCCGTTACCACGACAACGGCGAGAATTGCCGCCGCGAGGGCAATATTAAGAGCAATATAAGCCAACTCACTTAGAAGCGTGCGGCGTTTTGATGACTTAAGAAAATCCATAGCTCCCCCTATTATAGCACCCTCTTACTGAGACTGCGAAGCAGGAGCTTGGCCAACAATAACAACGAAGTTCGTATCACCCGTCACCGCTACAGGTGGCGTCTCTACGACAGCCTTTACACCGTAGATGGATTCGAGTTTTGCCTTTGTAGCAGGCATACCCGTGCCAATTTGATAGATAGTAGCTTTGCCATAGTTGCCCTCTGGTGCATTATCAATACCCGTCACCGTAAAGCCCTGACTCGTTAATTTGTCAGATTCCTGTTGTGCAACGCCCGCAACATCGGTACCATTCAGTACGACAATGCGTGCTTCTTCAATAGCAACTTGATTATTGCTGAGCTTCTTTGCAATGAAGCGCTGGAGGTCACTATACTCATATTCGCCCGCCACCGGATTGCCGTCACCTAATAATACTGGCGTATCACCGTCGACAAAACTGATTGATTGGATCTGTTCGCTTGGAATATTCTTCGCAAGGTCGACCAGTGTCGCTAACTCCTTGGTTTCAAAGCTTGTTCGCAAATTGTCGCCAAATGCATCAATCAACCCAGTCACCTTGCTCAGATTTGTCAGTGTTCCTGCGCTTAGCGCCTTGTCGCGCAGTGCTTTCACGATCTTCTGCTGATTTTTCTCACGATCAAAGTTAGATTTTTCAAGTCCATAACCGCCGCTAGCTCCACGGGCCTGGGCAAGGTAAAGTGCCTGCTCAGCATTGAGATTAACGGGTCCATTAGGGAAATCGATAAAATGACCTGATGGCGGACAGCGGCGAATACGCTCGGCGTTCGACACTTTTCGATCACCGACACCACACTTCCAGTCAAAGTTAGGGTCCATTTGGCCACGCGGATCACGGCTCTCGATTGTCACAGTAACGCCACCTACTGCCTCGACTGCCTGACGGACAACGGTGTAATTAACATGCGCATAGTAGTGCATATCAAGGCCCGTCACCTCGCCGACGACACGCTTAAGACCTTCGGCACCAGCAGGCTCATTGGCGCCATCTTCGTAGAAGCAGCCGTATGTCACATTAATTTTACCGCGACTACCCGGAATACACATGTCGCCATACTCAACATTAAGGTCACGGGGTAGGTTGAACATCTTGGCATCCTTTTTATCCTGGTCGACACTGAGAACCATAATGGAATCAGTTAGATAGGCAGCTTCATGACCCGGATCATCTTCTGACGTACCAAAGATCAAAATATTTGTTCGACCATTGGCGTCTTCTTTGAGCGGCGCCTTCTGGAGAACCTCAAGGAAGTTGCCTTTAAAGACACTGTTACTCGCCGTTAGTGCCTTAAATGCTAGCCAACCGGCTGCAACCAGCGATAATATGACAAGTCCAATAATAGTCCAAAAAATAACCCGGCGCTTCAGACTCTTCTTGGCGCCAATTGCCCGCTTTGGCTTCTTGCTAGTCCGCGGCTGGGTGTCGATATCCTTTAGCGAATCATCAATATCGCGACGTGTCAGGCCCCTATTTGTCTGGGTGAGTACTGACGCCTCAATTGGACCACTCGCTGGAAGTGGCGTTGGGCGCACAAGACCACCTACGCCACTTGCTCGGGGCGTGGTAGGCTCAATTTGTCCGCCCATCTGATTAGAAGGTCGGCGGGGAACAAAACCGTCGATGGATGAATGTTTTGGTTGTCTCATAATAAATACTACCTTTAGTATACAGGTAGCCAGGCGATTTGAAAACGATAAAGCCTATGCTTCACTAGGTAATACTCACATCATTGTGTATAGTAAAAAGTATATGGAAACCTCTTATATGCAGCGCCACCCCTTCTTAAAAGACGTCCTTGGCATTCTTATTTTTATACTATGTGTCCTAGTGGGTACGCTCTTAATTAACACCTATATATTCCGCACCTTCAATGTCAGTGGCCCCAGCATGGAGACGACCCTCTACACCGGAGATCGCCTCGTAGTCAACCGCCTGCCTGTCACCTGGGCGAATCTCCAAAACCGCAGCTACGTACCGCAACGTGGTGAGGTCATCGTCTTTAAAAACCCTCTCTACACCATGAATACAGGTGATGAATTTATCGTTAAACGCGTCATCGCCTTCCCTGGCGAACGAGTAGTCGTAAATGACGGCACCATTACCGTCTACAATACCGAGCATCCCGAGGGGTTCAATCCTGACAGAGCTCAGGCAGACGATCCAGGCTCTCAGCCAGGCTCCCCGACAAGCGGCAATATCGATACTATCGTTGCCGACGATAGCCTATTCGTTGCCGGCGACCACCGCGTAGGTGATTACTCGTTTGATTCACGTAGCGGCCTCGGACTAATCCCGTACTATGATGTTGTCGGCCCTGTCGGCGTTCGTATCTGGCCATTCGACAAAGTACGCCTCTTCTAATACCGAACACACCAAAAAACACCTCACAATCGTGAGGTGTTTTTTGGTGCTAAGCTAGCTAGTTACCAAGCATCGACTGGATGCGCTGGAACTCATCATCACTTGTAAAGCGGATGACGATCTGCCCTGCACCCTTGGCGTTTGTCTTAATAGTCACCTTCGTGCCGAGTTGCGACACAAGACGCTTTGTATCGTCTTCATACGGTACCGCCGCAACACGCGCCAGTGGCTTCTTAGCCTTTGGCGCACCCTGCTTCTTGAATTGAACAATAAACTGCTCAATTCGGCGTGCACTCCACTCCTCTTCAAGGATCTGCGGCAGCACTTCATCAATAATCTCAGGATCAAGATTGACCAGTGGGCGCGCTTGCCCCTCCCGGAGTCGTCCATCAAGCAACGCAGTCTTAACCGACTCTGGCAGCCGGAGAAGTCGCAGCGTGTTGCTAATGGCGCTGACCGATTTGCCGCCGACTCGCTCACCAATCTGATCGAGTGTCAGGTTAAACTGATCACGTAGCTTTAGGTACGCCGTGGCCGTCTCTAAGACGTTAAGATCGCGGCGCTGTAGGTTTTCAATCAAAGATAATTCCAGCTTGTGCTGAGCACTGAGTGTTCGCACTAACGCTGGAACCTTCAAAAGTCCCGCAATAGAGGCTGCGCGGTAGCGGCGCTCACCGGCAACGATTTGATAGCCACCGTCTTTCGGAATGACGACAATCGGCTGCAGTATCCCATGCTCCTTAATAGACGCAGCAAGCTCATTGAGCGCCATTTCATCAAAATGGCGGCGAGGCTGATCAGGATCGGGAGTGATTTCCGTCAGTTTGATATGGCGCAGCTCACTCACCTTGTCATCTTGAGCAGACGTTGGATCAAATGATTCATCCAAGAGCTCAGTCGGGATTAACGAATCAAACCCTCGTCCCAAACCTTTCTTAGCCGACACGTTCCAGCACCTCCTTTGTGACGGCCTTATAGGCACGTGCACCCTTTGAAAACTTGTCATACGCCCCTACCGGCAGGCCGTGACTTGGCGCCTCAGCCAGTCGAATATTCCGTGGAATGACATTCTTAAAGACCTTGCCCGGAAAATGTTTCTTAATCTCTTCATGTACCTGCGTACTAAGAGTCGTACGGTGATCTACCATGGTTGGCAATACGCCGAGTAGATCGAGCGTCGGGTTCATACTCTTGCGTACTAGTTTCATGGTCTCAAGGAGCTGCCCCAGCCCTTCAAGCGCATAAAACTCAGCCTGAACCGGCAGCAGAACATAGCGGGCTGCGATTAACCCATTAACCGTCAGAAGGCTCAAACTAGGCGGGCTATCAATGATAATGTAATCGTAGCCATCAAGAGTCTCAACCGCCATCTTAAGACGGCTAAAGCGTTTTTCAGCCTGCGCTAGCTCAACCTCGGTATTCGCCAAGTGCGGCGTAGTCGGCGCCAAGAAAAGACGCTTGTGCTCGGTCGGGATGATCACGTCCTTCAGTTCCGCTTCGCCCAAGATAACATCTACCATGGTCTTCTCGAGACCCTGCTTATCGATCCCGAGGCCGCTCGTTGCGTTCCCTTGTGGATCAAAATCAATAACAAGCGTTTGCTTGCCCTGCTTTGCTAAATAGTAGGCAACATTAACCGCACTGGTCGTTTTCCCTACTCCACCTTTTTGATTTGTTACAGATATGACTGTCGCCACTGTTTATCTCTTCCCTCTTCTTCATCCCATTGTAGCACGAGCGGTATTATTTACCATCAAAAAACCCCGCTTGGGAGCGGGGTTTTCGGGACTACTTGATCGAGGTGATCTCAATCTTTGAGTACTTCTGGCGGTGACCAGTTTCCTTGTGGACGCGCTTCTTTGCCTTGTAGCGGATAACGCGGATCTTGTCACCCTTAACGAGATCTTCGACAACCTTAGCGGCAACCTTTACGTTCTTTACCGCTGGCGTGCCGACAGTGACGTTGTCACCATCAATCACCAACAGTGCATCAAGCGTGAGCTCTTTTGTGCCTTCCGGGAGGAGGTCCACCAGGAGGGTCTCTTTTTCGGCGACAATAAATTGCTTGCCACCAATCTTAACGACTGCTTTTGACATTATGATTCCTTTGTTATTAATCAATCTCACCAATTGTAACAGATATAAGCGGCTTTCACAACCCTAGTCGTGACGACGTGCGTCCATGTCGGCATGGCTGAGCCCGTAGAAGTGCGCCATCTCATGCCAGAGTGTCCGTTTAATCTGCTCAAACAACTCGCCAGGTGTATGCGACACCATGAGAAGCGAGTTTTTAAATAGAGTAATTTTATCTGGCAGCATGCCAGTCCAGCCACTCCCCCGCTGCGTTAGCGGCACTCCCTCGTAGAGACCAAGGAGTAGATGTTGATCATCGAGCTTCATCTTTGTATGTTGCTCTGGCGTTGGGTCATCCGCCATGAGAATCGCCACGTTATCAAGACCTTTGATATATTCCTGCGGCAACTCGTCCATGGCACGCGTAATTAGCGCGTCAAAATCCTCATCAGATAAATAATCCATTTTTATTATTCCGTCGATTCACCGCTCACTATGTCAGTAAGCTCCGTTACCGCATCGGTAGCTTCTTGCCCGAAATCGGTAACTGATGAGACGACGTCATCCTTCAGCTCGGTGAGCTCATCACTAAACTGGCGAACGTCATCAAGAAAACCAGTCAGATCGTCAAATATTCCCATAGCTTTATAATACCAAAGTCCGTGCCTACGAAGCTGCTGAGTCGTCCTCAGAGAAGTCGAACCAATCGGGATCTTTCTTGACGTCGCCGACAATCTTTGCCCAGCTATCAGCCAGTTGATCACCGTCGGGCGCATCAAGAGTAATGGCCTCAGCCTCAAGCTGCTCGTTCTCGATATCTTCTCGAAGACCCCCGCCGAGCGGATCGCTTACCTGGAATGAAATGTGGTGGAATAATGACATATTTTCAGTGTTTATTTTATGGTTGTTAGTAATATTAGATTAGCATAAGTATCATATATTGTCAATATCAGCTAGCCTCCAAAAGAGTCCGGCAAAACCGGACTCTTTGGATAGTAGCTTGGCGATACTAGGCTACTAAGCGAGCCAGGCTGATCTGGAGTAACATACCCTCAACCTTCACCTCGGTCTCATAGCC
>CBIHLX010000005.1:0-32614 GCA_966210935.1 uncultured bacterium
ATGTCAAGCAGGGCTATTGTCGCAATGGTTATGTTATGTTATAAATATCGTATGAACAGATTTGCTTCATACCACATTAAGATGAATCTCGTCAGCGCTACAGCAGGCGTGATTAATCGTGGTATGGCTTATCTTCTCTCGTAAATACATCATTTGTGGTACTAGATAAGCCTCCCGGTCGGAGGTTTTTTCATACCAATGGCTAGGGGGCTCATCCGGTCTCAGAAAGAGACCGAGAAAAGAAAGGAGAGATCCGTGGCATTCGGACCCATCATGAAGGTAAAAGTTGGTGAGCTTGATATTGAGCTTGCTCCACCAACGAAGGAATCAATGGAGGAATTCGTTAAGCCGGGGTTGCAGCAGGCGAGCATTACGCGATATCTGTCGCGCCAGGCTGCTCCGGTTCTGGAAGATGAACTGGAATGGTTTGATAAAGTACGTGCTGATAAAACACGTCTTAACTGGGGTATCTGGGTGGTCAAGGGTGATGAGCGGATATTGATCGGTGACACAGCACTGATGGATATTCAGCGCAAGCACATTCACCAGGCTACTAGCGGCTCTCTGATTTTCAATACTCAGTATTGGAGAAAAGGGATCGCTAGCTCAATCCACAAGGCTCGCACGTGGTATGCTTTTCAGCACATGGGTCTCCACCGTATTATGTCGGCGGTGATTCAGGGAAATGAAGGTAGCCGTAAGGCGCTTGAAAAGTCTGGTTACCGATTGGTCTACGTCGAGCGCAACGAGCAGTTTGTTGACGGCGAGCTGCGCCATATGGATAACCTTGCCGTGTTGAATCCACTGCCTGTATTTTGGGATCAGTGGTGGCACGGGGATGAGCCTGACGACGAAGCCATTGAAGCTCGTGTTGTGACCGAAGAGATCATGGCATGGGCCAAGGATAATGTGGAGCTCCTTTAATTTCACACCCCGTCAGATCACAATGGTTTGACGGGGCTTTCCTATGTAAGCAGCTTGTGCTTACTCTGTTAACAGGGTACAGTAATCCTATATGGATATCAAAACAGAACTTGAAAAGATTTTTAAAGGCGATCTCGATACGACTGATGAGACGCGCGACTTTTACTCACACGACGCTAGCTTGTTTGAACTGAAGCCACAGGTTGTCGGTTTCCCGAAAGATGCGGATGATATTAAGTCGGTCGTTCGTTTCGTCAACGAGCATAAGGCGGAGCACCCTGACTTAAGTATTACACCGCGCTCGCGTGGTACTGATATGTCTGGTGGTGCGATCGGTGAATCGATCCTCCTTGATATTAGTAAGTATATGAATAACCTTCGCGAGGTTACCCCGACCTTTGCTCATGTGCAGCCAGGTATGCTTTTTCGCGAATTTGATGTCAAAACCATCGAGCAGGGCAGTATTCTCCCAAGTTACCCAGCTAGTCGCGATCTCGCTAGCGTCGGAGGTATGGTTAATAACAACTCTGGTGGTGAAAAATCATTAGAATTCGGCAAGACCGACAACTTTGTTACTGAGTTAAGCGTGGTGCTGAGCGATGGCAACGAGTACGTCGTTAAGCCTCTTAATCGTGATGAGTTGAACGCCAAGATGAGCCAAGATGATTTTGAGGGTAACTTGTATCGCCAGACATATGAATTACTTGATCGGCATTATGATGAAATCAAGGCGGCGGCACCAAAGGTGAGCAAGGACTCGACTGGCTATCACTTATGGAATGTCTGGAATCGTGAAACGGGCATCTTTGACCTCACAAAGTTGTTTGTAGGTGCACAAGGAACACTCGGTATCGTGACTGATATCAAGGTAAGCTTAGTGCCAAAACCAGCTCACTCTGGAACTCTTGTCTGCTACATGCGCAACATCGACCAACTTGGCGAAGTTGTACCGGCTGTACTTGCTCATAAGCCGGCGACGTTTGAAAGTTTCGACGACAATACGCTCTGGCTTAGCTTTAAGTTTTTCCCGGCATTTTTGAAGCGTCTCGGATTTGCGACGTGGCTAAAGATGGCATTGCAGCTGATTCCTGACGGCCTCGCACTCCTTAAGGGTGTGCCCCAATTGATTCTGCTGATTGAGTTTACCGGCAGTAGCGTCGAAGAAGTGAGTCACAAGATTCATGTAGCGAAGAAGGATTTGTCGCGGTTTGATTTTACTTATATGGAAGAGGATGAGACCGAAGCGAAGTCGCGCAAGTTCTGGCTGATGCGCCGTGAAAGCTTTAGCCTGCTACGCAGCAAGGTAAAGGACAAACACACCGCGCCGTTTATCGATGACTTTGTTGTGCCACCTGCTCGATTGACAGAATTCTTGCCACAACTCCGCACGATTATCAAAAAGTATAAGCTACTGGCAACTGTAGCTGGGCATATGGGTGACGGTAACTTCCATGTGATTCCCCTTATGAAAATCGAAGATCCAAATGAGCGAGCAAAGCTTGAGCCTGCTATGAAAGAAGTAAATAACTTGGTGATTAAGTACGGCGGCTCTGTTTCGGGTGAGCATAACGACGGCATGATTCGTGGTCCGTGGCTTGAGCAAATGTATAGCCCATCGGTCCTTGGGTATATGCGAGAAATTAAGACTCTTTATGATCCGCTAACAATCTTTAATCCAAAAAAGAAAACTGACGCCACGTGGGATTATAGCTTCGCTCATATTCGACGAAATTTCTAGGGCAGCAAGGGTTTTTTGAGATTAGCTACTAACTGAGGAGTAGTCTTTCGGAGGTGCTGTATTGCCAGCGCAATGAGAGCTAGGGTGCAGAAGAGACTATAGAGTAGGAGCGGTGGTAAGTATGCAGGGAGTAGGGCGGTTAGATAAAGTTTTTGCCGCCGCCGTAAGTCGACAGCCGTCCAGATGCTAAATAATACATACAATCCTGCGGCACCAATTCCAGTAAAAAGCAGGAGTGGTTGCCGTGCGGTGATTGCGAGCGAAAGTGTGTAGGCAGTAAAAATAGGTAGAGTCAGGAGTAGTCCTCCTACGCAAAGTGCAAAGAAGTGTCGATAGCCAGCAAGAAGCGGATGGTCGGCACGTGACTGCCATAGGACTGTGTAGTTATGGGCAAAGGAGCGATAGACAGCTTCCGTGAGCGTGCGGATACTGTTGATTGCGGGCGTAAAGATAGTGACGTTGTCGGCAAAATATGTTCGGAGCAACGGGTCTTTTTGTAGCGGTCCAGCCAGTACTGACCTACGGTAGAAGGTGGGGGGTGAGAGTGGACTGGTTGGTGCCGATGGTAGCAGTGTATTGGCTGTTTTTCTCCACAGCCGAGCAATCCCCGCAATGTATCGCTGTAAAAGTCCGACACTGCTGTAGCGGGTTGTTGTGGCGACGCTTGGGCGAAGAACGGCTATATTTGGCTGACTATCAAAATGCCACAAGGCACGATCAATCGCACTACGTTGCAGCTGATGACAACTAGCTAGTGCTAGGATGATTGCGCCATGCCCATAGCGACGGTAGGCATTCGCAAATGTTGGTGTGCCGCTAAAAATATTTATTGCATATTCGTCCTGAAACTGAGTAATAGTTTTTTGGAGCTTGGCGCGTTCGGCTCGCGTGCACATGAGTATGATTTCGAGCTTTTGATACGAATTTTGACGAACATTTTCGAGGAAATTTTGTGTCGCGGCTACATCTCCATCAACGGTGAATAAGATGGTTACGAGAGGTGATGCTTGAGACTTATGACGCCGAATTCGGTTAACGGCGCGAATGTCGTCAATGCCCGCTCCTATGCCAAGGGTCAGGGTGACGACGGCTATAAAAACGAAACTTATGAGCAAAAATAATGTCATTATGAAACCACTTCCTTAAAACTAAAAGTAAACATTGTACGCCACTCACTAGCGGCGCCGGTGCAGGTTTGAACAGTTAGAATGGGCGGGCCACTATAGTTAAAAATACCTGTGTCGCTAGGTGTAAAATTGTGTGATGATTGAAAAGAATAGGTAAAAATATGGCCGTTGTCAGTATATACCTGCGCTAACGAGCTATCGGTGAGAGGCGCCTTTGCAAGTGGCTCAAGCACCTGGGGGGTGCCGTGGCCATAAATAAACGTATTACCCGATTGGTTATTTGCTGGCATGGTCATCATGGCGTATTGCAAGCGGGTGTCGCTAAGTGTCCATGTATCAAGCGTTGCGTCATAGTAGCCCTCGTCAATAGGAAGATCAATGCCCGCATCTGCCACGACAAGACGGACTGGCTTACCGTAGATAACTGCAGCTGTCGATGCTGTTGGTGCGGTTGCTGTGGGATGCGACTGTGTGATAGTTGGGGTGGTGATACTAACTGGCTGGGGTGCATAGGCGAGGACCCCGATGTACCCCAGCAAGCTGACCGCTCCGATATAGAGCACTCCCGTTGTAAGGAAGAAGCGTAGTCGTTGAGACCATGATATCGGAGCGGTCATGTTGGTGACTTACCTCAATGCAAAGCGGCGATATGCTGCTATGCTGAGTTGTGAGGCAATAAGTAGTCCAGTTAGGCTCGAACCAGCGATCAGTGCGCCGTCGAGAATTGGGTTGCTGCTAGTGTCTGGTAGTGTCGTAATTTCGACAGGCGCTTGGGTTGGAGCAACTGCACCGCCACCGCCACTTGGCTGCTGAGAGCTCGGTGTGACTGCACCCATGCCTGGCTTTGGATTTTCTGGGGTAATTACCGCGGGCTGTTCGCCACAGCTGGCGCCAATTTCAACGATTGTACCGTTCTCATTTGTGGCGTTGCCGCTGATAGCGCTACCGCCGGTTGTGTTGCCGTCATTTGTTGCGTCGCCCGAACCGGCTGACTGTGAGTTATCGGTGACGACGTAAATATTATTTTTACAGGTGACTTTAATGTCACGCGCGCTAACGCATTCAATCTTGTTGACTGAGTCAGGTCCTGTGTGAGTAATGATGGCATCGCCCGAGCAATCCCCGGGTCCTTCTTGCGCATTTGCTACGCCACCCATGAATGCTAATGTTGCTACAATTGCTACGAAACCTCGCAAGTATCGTTTCATATATTGGTACCTCCTCGTTACACTGGTATATTTTCGTTATACAATACGCCGGTTATAGTCGACAATAGCAAAGCAAACTCTCAGCTTATCTTATGAGAAGGGTTAAACGAAATGGATTTTATGTGAGATACCTCACATACCGGGTTTTACCTAAAGGCCTATGCTAAAGATATCTTTGTGATCATTTAGGGGAGGAGCGACACTATGGAGCATGGTACACAATCATCGCAACACTACCTGAAGGTAGGCGGCAGTCACTTGTTACAGAAGCCTTCGCGCATGTATCGCATTGCGGTACCATTGACCGCTACGATTAGCGCTCTCCTACTCGGGTGGTGGTATGTACTTTCTGCTACAAAGCCATCAGACACTTCTCAATCCGCTCAAAATAAGGCTACTTCGCAGCAAAGTGAAACAGAGGCCGCAACAGTGATTGAGCAGGAGTCTTCCGCCGCCGACACAACGCTGGAGCTTAACCAGTCAACTAGCGCGCAAGGCCCGGTGGAGACCGAGCTCAAAATTAACTCAGAGCCGGTTGCTATTCCCGAAAGCGGATCAATTCACCGAGTCATTCAAAACGACGGCAGCACAACCACGCTCGATGTCTCGGTTGATTCACAGACAAATGGCTCGAGCCAAAATAATACATCAATGAACGTAGAAGTTAACTCACGCAGCCAGGTTGAAACAAGTATTGGAGACGAAGGGCCATAGGCCCTCTTTTATATTTGTGGTCACTCGACCTTGGGAGCGACACCTTCCCGAGGTCGGGCGAACACCCGAGAAGTACTAATTTATAAACAAAGGAGGACAATATGAAAGTTCAAAAAACATTAGGCGCAGCAGTACTCTCGCTCGGCCTCTTGGTCGGTTTGAGTGGTTATGCCGGTGCCAGCAGCCGCACAATCAGTCATACCGGTCCTGATTCTTACAACAAGATCAAGACCGAGATTAAGAACAAAGTACGTGTTAATAACGACAATGTTCTTAAGCTTGATAACGACAACTGGCAGAGGGCTTACACTGGTGACGCATCAGTGAATCACAATACAACTGGCGGCACAGCCATTTCGGGTGACGCTAGGAACACTAATTCACTAGATGTCTCAGCGACAGTCGATAACACTGGTTCAGCCGACGCATGGGCTGGTGCTGTTGGTGCGGGAAATTACGGCTCAGGTAGTGCAACAATCAACCACACTGGTCCTGATTCATACAACGCCGTGACGTACAAGGAGAGCACTAAGGTGAATGTCACTAACGATAACTATATCGATATTGACAACAACAACCACCAGACTGCAACCTCTGGCGACGCAGAGGTACACGGTAATACAACCGGTGGTGATGCTGTCTCTGGTGACGCTGTGAATACGAACAGTACATCAGTTACACTGAACGTTCGTAACTAATTGGTGATTGCCAAGTAGCCGTGCATCATACGAGAGTGCACGTACTCGGCGAGGGGGTCACTTTCGACTCCCTCGCCACCTAGAACTTATTTTTCGGTAGCATATGATGATGTGACTCAGAGAGGAGTGTACTATGCGGAATTTTACGACCATCATTCGATCTTGTCTGCTCTACATAATGGCCCTAGTTGCGGCGACTGCCTATCCGCTGACAGCACTTGCCTCGACCGATCCATTACCAGCAGAGAACACTGTCGTTGAGACGACCGTTGCGCCCCAGGAGACAACAACACCTTCTCCGGACGCAAGCCAGACAAATACAACTAGCGGACAAGAGGGTGCGACGACCGGAACTTCCGAGCAAGCACCGGCAGCTCCTACTCCAAGCACGGCAGCAGAGACTGAAGCGCCTGCACCAGCTGCCGCTACAACAGAGCCTGAATCGTCTTTTGCGCCAGCGGCTCCTGCTACAACACAAGAGTCGGCGCCGGTATCGTCAAACTCATCAACCAGCTCATCGCCGAACGCTTCTACAAATACGACGGTTAATACAGCGATCGATGCAACAAATAATCTAACGTCTCAGGCGAAGACTGGTGATGCTGGCATTATTAAAAACACGACTGGCGGTAGTGCAACCAGTGGCGACGCGGCAGCTACAACTACGGTCATTAATACAGTGCACTCCACCGTGCAGGGTGATACGGCGGGTGTTGCTCACTTTACGGCCGACATTCACGGCAATGTGGTGGGTGATATTACACTTTCACCAATACTAAGTGGCGTGCTGGCAAATCCAAATAGCGCACCTCTCACGACAACCGTGCAGACTGATCAGAACAGCAACCTGACGAATAATATATCACTGAACGCGCAGAGCGGTAATGCCGATGTGATTCGTAACACGACAGCAGGTGACGCGACAACTGGGTCGGCGGATACGGTGGCCAACATTATCAACCTGATTAATACCATTATTGCCGCCAATCAATCATTTGTCGGTACGATTAATATCTACGGCAACCTTGATGGTGATATCCTGATTTCACCAGATTTCATACCTCAACTACTTGCGAGTAATGCACCAAACGCAGCAGGTTCGGACGCGACACTGTCGACACTTGGGGTTGCCGATACTCAGTCGATCATTAATAACGTTAACCTCGATGCGGCGAGTGGTAGTGCAAATGTGCTCGGCAACACAACCGCCGGCAGTGCGACGACAGGCCAGGCAAAGACCAATCTGACGATCCTTAACTACACCGGTCACGAAGTAGTGGCAAGCAACAGCCTCCTGGTATTCGTGAATGTGCTCGGAGAATGGGTGGGCATTATCGTTGATGCGCCGGTCGGTGCAACGGCAGCTGTACTGGGTAACGGTGTGACGAGCAATACCGCATCACAAGCGGTCAATGCAAACACTACAAGTGGCATCACTAATAACCTTGATCTCACCTCTCGCTCGGGTAACGCGACAGTGGAGGGGAATACTACTGCTGGCAATGCGACCAGTGGCGATGCAACTGCCTCGGCGAATATTGCCAATATTAGCACAAGTGTCTTTAGTCTCTCGGACTGGTTCGGCGTACTCTTTATCAACGTCTTTGGTAAGTGGTATGGCAGCGTCGGTGTCAATACGGCAAACGGTGATGTGGTGCCGCTGACCGATGGGCTCGTACCGTTAGCCAATCCTCCGTTGATTACACCGACTGCAGTAGCAGCTGCTGCGCCAGCCTCTCCGAAATTTGGCTTTGTGCCACGTCAATCAAATGGATCATTCGGCGGTAGTGCATCGACAGAAGTTGAACCGGTCGCAGCAGAGCCCATTGCACAGGTGGCGAACGCGCTTCTCGATGAGGTACCTGAACTTGCAGTAAGTAAGGAAAAGCCAGCTGTGGCCGCTGCGACACCAGAGACCTCTCGGCCGTATACATACCTAGCGCTTATGGCGGTCGTCAGTCTGATCGGCGCAACACTAATGGCTAATGATACCTTCCGACGCAAGTGATAAATGTCTCATATCGAGCGTGATTTTTGCCGTAGCTAGTGGCTAGGCGAGTGGGCTTAGATAATAAGGAGATATTCACCACATTCGTGATCACTTTCTCGCAGAAATATAAGAGTAGCTGGAGTACTAATGGACGCTTTTCGACAATTTCTTTCGAAATACCCATGTCAGACGTACAAAAAAGGCGAAACGATTCTCCTTAAAGGTGATGAGCCGAAGCATCTCTATATTATTGAGTCTGGCCTTGTAAAGACCTATACCATTACTGCAAAGGGTGATGAGCGGTTGGTTTCCATTGACCGCCGGGGTGAGGATTTCCCGGTTGGTTTTGCACTGCATCTTATTGATAAGTCACAGTACTTTTATGAGGCGTTTACCCGCTGTACGATTCGGCTGGTGCCACGCGAGCAGTATCTTGCTCACTTGCATTCCAATGTCGAGAGTATGTATAAGCGTCAAGTAAATATGACAATGCTTCTCCTGTCTACACTGTCTCGCGTACATGCACTGGAGCAATCGAACGCTAGCGATAAGATCGCCTACACTCTGCTCTATATGGCAGATCAGCTCGGTGTCATCTTGCGCCCGTACACAACGCGCTTGAAGATTTCAGTAACGCAGCAGGAGATTGCCGATTCACTCGGTTTAACTCGCGAGACGGCAAGTATTGAGCTGCGTAAGCTAGAGATGATGAAATTGATCGCTCATTCTCGTAAGAATTACGTCCTTCATACAGAGCGCCTTAAGAAGTATTTAGACGAGAAATAGTAACGCCCAGTCTAGCACTCAGGCTATTCAAGTGCTAAAATATAGGTAATGAGTAAGCGTGATTATTATGAAGTTCTCGGCGTCTCCAAGGATGCTTCGGCCGATGAAATCAAGAAGGCCTTTCGTAAGGCTGCAGTCCAGCATCACCCAGACAAAGAGGGTGGTGATGAGACGAAATTCAAAGAGATCAATGAGGCCTATGAGGTGCTTAAAGATTCTCAAAAGCGCCAGCGCTACGACCAGTTTGGTCATGCGGGCGTTGGTGGCAATGGCGGAGGCTTTTCAGGTAATCCGTTCGAGGGCTTCGGCGGTTTTAATGGTCAGAATGTTCACTTCGACTTTGGTGATGGTGGCCTCGGTGATATCTTTGGTCAGTTCTTTGGTGGCGGCGCTGGTCAGCAGCAGCGTGGACCAAAGCGCGGTCGCGACGTTGAAACAACGCTTAACCTGACATTTGAAGAAGCTGTCTTTGGTGTTGAGCGTAGCATTGAGCTTGATATGGACGATGAGTGTTCGCACTGCAAGGGCATGACAGTCGAGCCAGGCTACAGTATGAAGACGTGTCCAACCTGCCAAGGTGCTGGTCAGCAGCAGCGCGTCATGAATACGATTTTTGGCCAGATACAGCAGGCGGTGATATGTGAAACCTGTAGGGGAACGGGCCAGGTGCCGGAGAAAGTCTGTACGGTCTGTAAGGGTAAGGGAACTGAGCGTAATCGCCAATCAATCACCCTGAAGGTCCCGGCTGGTATTGATGATGGCGCAACGATTCGTTTGACGGGCCGTGGTGAAGCGGTCGGCGGTGGCACCCGGGGTGATCTTTATGTCAACATCCGGGTAAAGGCACACAAGAAATTTACTCGTGAAGGTGACATTATTCTGAGTGACGAGCATATTGGTATGGTCCAAGCAGCGCTTGGTACGGAAATTGACGTTGAGACCGTTGACGGAGTTGTGCGCATGAAGGTGCCTGCCGGTACGCAGAGCGGGACGGATTTTAAATTAACTGCTCACGGAGTGCCGCACCTCCGAGGTAGTGCTCGTGGCGCGCATATCGTTCGTATTGTTGTCGACACGCCAACCAAGCTAACGAAAAAGCAAAAAGACCTACTCGAGCAATTCGATACCCAAAAACGTAGCATTTTTTAGTAGTATCCCGCGCTATCTTCAGGTAGACTTAAGATAGCTTAAGGGGGATACATGGCATTCTTTTGGTTTTTGGTTTCGGTAATTCTATTAATTGCGCTATTGCGGCGCAACGACTCTAGTGATGTTAAGCCTGGTGGGGTTGATGAATATGTGCGTGGCTACCGAGACGGTTATCGTGCATTTGGCGACGAGGCACAGCAGCTAGTACGCGAAAATGTCGTCACCTCATCCGATATCCAATCACTGATAGAGCGCAATGAGCCGACTGTTGCGCAACGCGAAGCTACTGAGGAGATTTTGACGAGCGAGCCTGAGTTTATCGAGGAAACTCAAAGCGAGTCCAATGCCCAGCAGGTTGAGCAGACACCCGAAGAGCGTGAAGCGCGCTCACTCCGTAATCTGAATACGATACTATATATGGCGAGCTTTCTGCTCGTGGCGGCCGGTGCGCTATTTGTGGGGGCGGCAATGCCAGATATGGTGAAATTGATTGGCGTGTGGCTGATTATTGTCGCATTTTACGGTGCCGGTTTTATCCTTCATCTTTCTGTTGAGCGCCTTCGTCCGGCGGCAAGTGCTTTCCTGGGAACGGGTCTAGCGCTCGTACCGTTTGGAGGTGTTGCTCTTGGACAATATACCGCCTTAAGCGCCGAGGTTGCCTGGTTGATTACATCCCTCATTGGATTGGGTGCATATATCCTGGCAGCGCTACGACTGCAGAATCAACTTGTATCGTACCTAACAATGGCGTTTGTTTTGTCGACTGTCGGGTCGTTGGCTGCAACTATGGAAACCGGTCTTGTCGGGCAGTTTGTCTTCCTGATTGTCACTTCACTTTTGGCAAGTTTTGTTGCCACTCTAGGGCCACGATGGCTGCCTGCTGTTTTTCATCAGCCAATTGAGCGTACTGGGCAAGTGGTGACACCAATTGTATTGGTGTTTAGTTTTGTCTTTGGTCGTAATCTAACGGTTGTTGATTACGAGATAATTTCAACAGTTGCACTGCTACATTACGTTATTGCCTGGTTCCAGTCCCGTAGCCTCATTCAGGAGGGGGCGGTACGTGTCTTACTGACACTCGTTGCGATAATCTTTGCAGTAGATTTTGGCAATGGTGACTTTGGGGTTACGGCGATGACACTCTTTGTTGTTGCATCTCTTCAGCAGGCGTACTCACTGTATAAGGCTGGTCGTGTTGATCGCATTGCTGTTGAGCGCCAATGGGTGATTGTACTGTTCGTCGTCCAGGCCCTGACCCTACTTAGTTGGCAATTCCTCGAGCATGCGCCTATGTTAAACACAATCGGCCTGCTAGTGCTTGGATTGACCAGCCTGGGTGCGGCATTGAGGTTCCGTAATGCCTGGGTAGGCTTAATAGGCCTTACTGCTTCACTATTGCTGCCTATTGTTGTTGCTCGTCAGCTACTTGAGCCAGAACTTGCTTGGTGGAGTGTGTCGCTTGTCTTTGCTGTGCTCGCTTCCGTGGCGCTACGGGGTTATGCGAAGTTGGAGCAGCGTTCAGTGAATGTACGCCAGTTCATGATTGTCGCCTATGGTGTGTATCTGGCTATGATTTTAATGACTGCCGGCTTCGACGGAGGGGTTCTAGTGCAGTGCCTTGGCTATGCGGCGGCGGCCGCGCTACTGTATGTCGGGGCGCATGTGTTCAGGAGGGCGTGGCTCCAATTTGCTGGAGCGGCGTTAGTGCTTGCTAGCGTTAGTTCTCTCAGCTCGTATGTTTCAATTCCTGTAGAGTGGCAGCTAATGTTCATTGGCGGTGTGACTGCCGCGATATCGTGGTTTGTGACGGCCGTATATGGACTTGCGCGTCGTGAGACGCACATGGCATATAACTTTATTTCAGCTCAGTTTGCCTTTGCGCTCATTGGCTTTGGACTATTTGATACCTCCGAGGTGGTTAGTCGCTGGACGGTTGCTGCCTTTGTGGCGGTGGTCGCTGTGACTATATTTGTTCGTGTTTGGTATGGAAAAAGGCGCCCACTCTTCTCGGGCGCGGCATTTTTATCCTGTATTGCCTACTTTGTGCTTGCACTTATCGCCGCATTTGGCGTATCAAACGAGTGGGCACTCTCTATGCTGATTCTTGGAGTCGGTCTATTTAGTTTATTGTCGTATATCGAAAAGATGCCTATCATTCAACTGGCCGCGAGTGCTTGTGCTGTTGCTGCATTAATGTTGTTGGTGTGGATTATAGAACTGCCGTTTGCGTGGGCGAGTCTGTTTATTTGGGGTGGTGCTGCTATCTTGCATTTTGCAGCAGCTGGTCTTCATGCAGCATTTCACCAATCAGGGCGACAGTTTATGATGACCGCTCTTGGTTTGCTGCTGCTCTTTATGACCTTTATGGGTGCATGGTCCGGGGATGTTGAAGTTGCGCGGACGACAGCGGTGATCCTCCTGGTGACGGCCGTTACCTCATTGGCGCTTCGCTGGTGGAATCGTGATCGCTCAAAGCGCTACGCCTCACTTTTCCAGGTGTCATATATTGGCTTCTATATCATGACCCTGATTATCGCTGCAACGCTCGGTGCTGGCTGGTGCGCTGGCGTGCTGGCTGTTGGCGCAATTATTTTCTGGGGTGCGTCGTATGCCGAACGTGAGGCGGGGCTAATGGTGATTGGTAATGGTCTGTTGGCTGTGGCTGCAGTACAGTTCTGGCTGTGGGCTGACTTTGATATGTCATGGCTAGTACTCGGGGTAGGCTGGATTTTGGCTACGATTTTCTACTTCGGATATGGTATTTTTGCCGGGCTTGGCGACAAGTTGCGCGAACAGGCAATGCTTTGGTCTACTTGGACGGTCCTTGCATTGGCGAGCTTTACAGTACTTGTAACCGAAGGCTTAACGCTAGACCTTTCCCTAATGCTGCTGGCGACGTCCGCCACTCTGGGGATTGAGGCGTATCGCCGTAAAAACTGGGCGCTTGGTGAAGGGGCGATCTATCTTGCAAACGTAGCCTTCCAGCGGCTTATGGGCAGTCTATACCCAGAGCTCAATGCGGTCTTTTATGCGCACTGGTGGGCGATGGTGGTCGTGCTGATCGCGACACTGCGCCGCACTGGTGTTCGCGCTCGTCTTGTTATTGCGATGGGGCTCGTCACGTTGTCGTCGGGTATTTATGCGCTAGCCGAGGGTGGCTTCTATCAGTTCCTCTTCTTGGCGGAACACTTGGCACTTCTTGTAATCGGTGCATTCCGTCAGAAGAACTGGGCAATCTGGTGGGGGATCGCTGCCAGTGCCGCTGCCGTTCTCTACTTCCTGCGTGAGTATACCTTCCTCTGGCTCGGTTTCCTCGGTTTGCTCCTCATTGCAATTGTTGTCTGGCGTTTGATGCGAGTTGGCCAAAGATTATAAGGAGTTGTTTACGTTCCCATTTCGCTAATGCCTTATTGACTTAAAAGGTTATTTATGGTAGTATATAGCAAATGTCTGAAACATCCCCAGCCCCAAAGAAAGTACTTGTCCTTAACGCAATTAAGCCAACTCCCGAGTCGGCCCGATCAGAGCGTCTGGAATATGCTGGTCTCACAAAGGCGGCCGCAACGTATGCAGTAGACGAGGGGTTGAGGCAGGAGATTTTCTGGAATACTACTGACGATTCTCTTGAAGAGCGTCAGGCGGCACAGCAACTCGCTATGCAGTATATGCTCATGGGCTCTGCTAGGCTCAATAATGAAGCGGTGCGCCCTGAAAGCAAGCAACTGTGGTCGGATCGCTACACCCAGGCTACATCTGAAATCTACGGATCTCCAGAGACGGCTATCGCTAAAGATATTCTTGCAAGGCAGGTGAATGATTTGGCTGCCAGAGCCTATCAATACGGCGTGGATGCCCCGCTTCTTAACCACTTACTTGAGCGCGCTCAGTACAATGGTGTGGAGCTTGGTGAGGGCGAGGAAGTAGAAGCTCCATTTTTAGAGCAGGCGGAGGGGTTTCGTGATATTCTACAGGACCGTTTTGGGCGAGTTTTCGATGCGCTTGAGCTCGATACGGCTCCAAAGCGTATAGAGATGGAAGACCTTGCGCAGCGCTTTGAGAAGGCGCTACTTGTACTTGCTGATCAGCACGATTCAGCGTGGGCTGATTGGAGTGTGCTGCGCGTTGAGGACAAAGACCAGTTGAGTGCAGATGGTAGCAAGAAGATTATTAGTGTTGGTATGAAGCGTGCAAGCGTTAGCCCAGAGCAGGCGAAGGGATTGTTTGGTCATGAAGTACTTGTTCATGCGCAACGCGCCGTCAATGGGGCAAAGCTATCTAAAGAACTCGGTAGCGGTTTGTCCGGATATCTTGACGCCGAAGAAGGTCTCGGTGTCTTCTTTGAGTATGCGATTACCGGACAGGTGCCTGACAAGGTAGTTGACCGTTATGCAGACATTGCACTTGCGCTTGGTGAGATCGATGGCCAACCTCGTACTCGAAGTGAGTTACTCGATTTTGCAATGACCCGTGCCTATGTTCGTAATGAGATGGAAGATGCAGATCTTCGTAAATCTGACGAAGATATCAAGAAAGAGGTCTATGCCCACATCAACCGTATTTATCGTGGATCACTCGGGGATGAGTACGTCGGTGTCTTTACGAAAGACATTTCATACTACGCAGGATTCCAGCAGATTGGTGAATATATTTCAACACAAGCTGAAGCCGGTG
This sequence comes from uncultured bacterium, assembly GCA_966210935.1. GTDB lineage: Bacteria > Patescibacteriota > Saccharimonadia > Saccharimonadales > Saccharimonadaceae > CBIHLX01. The sequence continues at coordinate 15,006 of CBIHLX010000005.1, forward strand.
TCTCACTTGATGTGATCTTTGATTATCTTATGAGCGGTAAGTTCGACCCAACTAATGAGCAGCACGTAGCAAGATTAGCGGCGGCTCGCGACCAGGCTACTTCAGCTACTGAATAAAAGTGTGAGCACTGTCGTGGACAGCGGATCAATAATAGTCCACAATTACATGTAAAGGTTAAGGTATGGTAAAACAAATGAAGATCGCAGTTATATCCAGTCCCGGGTCCCTCAATACAGCCGATCTCGTTGCAGCAGCTGAGGGTTTAGGTGCGGAGATTCAGTCCTTTGCGTTAAAGGATCTTGCATTTGCCACCGAAACACTTGATCAACACCCTTTTTTTCAGCACGACACCTATATTTTTAGGGGTTATAACAAGAATTATGCATTGGCGCAGTCTTTAGCACGGGTCCTGACGGATCGTGGCAAGATCGTTCTTGACGCACAACTTGCGCGTGATTTTGTCCCGTCAAAGTTTCATGAATCGCTTGTGTATAAACTCGCGGGAGTGAGGCATATTCCAACGTACTCAGCGCGAAACTTTGAAGCGCTAGTGCAAGCGGGCTTCTCGGGCCACTACCCGGTGGTTGTAAAGGACGTTGATTCGCAACGCGGAAAAGGTGTCCGACTTTGCGCGGACGAATCGGCACTTCGTAAAGAAATCGAAGAACATGGCCACACGGTTATCATTCAGGATTATGTGAATATCCCCTATGATTTACGTATTATCTGCATTGGCGACCAAGTGATCGGTGCAATCAAGCGTGAATCGGCGAGTGATGATTTTCGTACCAATGTTTCCCTGGGCGGGTATGCGACGGCTTACGACACATCAGCGGAAGAAGAGTTGTTGGCGCTGCAAGCTCATAAAAGTCTGGGGTATGATATTTCCGGTGTTGATATTGCACATGCGCCCGATGGCACACCTTTTGTTATTGAGACGAACATCAGTCCGGAATGGCAGGGCTTTAAGGCGGCAACCGGTATAGATGTCGCACGCAGAATAATTGAATATGTTTTCGAAAGGTATCAGCATGAGCAGTAAAGTGAAAGTAGGCTTTTTTAAAGCAGTACAGGGAGCATTCTCGGCTGAGAAAATTGCCCAGATCAAGCAGCGGCTTACTGATGATTATAATATCGAGCTGATTGAAGCAGACTTCCGTGAAGGTGTGCTTATTAATGGCAAAGTCTATGTTGGTGATATTTGCCTTAATGATTGTGATGTTTACTTCTGGCATGATACTTTGCGGCCATCTCAATCGGGTGCCGATAATTACTACGTTCATCTTTTGAGAGCGCTTGAGAAGGACGTGACGGTTATTAACACCGCCGATAGCACCGAGATCACAAACGACAAACTTCGGGCACACGAAGCGCTTGAAGCTGCGGGTTTGCCGGTGTCGCGATACGCACTTGTGAGAAGTGAGGACCGCGCGGGTATTGAGAAAGCTTTTCAGGAGCTGGGCTCACAAGTCCTTGTGAAGCCGCGTTTTGGTGGCTGGGGGTCGGGTATCGTTCGCTGCCGGACGATCGAGGATCTGCAAAGTGCCATCGAGTTAACTGTCGCGCTAAGCGGCCGTCACCTGCATGTGCTTCTTGAGCAGTTTTACGAAAATGACCCATCACAGTGGGTGTCAGTCAGTATGGTGGCAGGGCGGCCAATTATCGGGTATCGCAAGCCACTGTCGCTGAGTGGTTCCGACTGGAAGGTTTATGACCCGCAGAAAAAAGATGGGCGTGGACAGAACTCGGAATATGTCGAGCCGTCTAGTGAGCTTGTAGATTTAGCTAAGCGTGCCCAGCAGGCTATTGGCAAAGATATTATTGGGTTTGATTTTATTTCAACGCCGGGAGGCTTTGTGATTGTTGATGAAAATGGTCGTCCGGGACTGTATCAGCATTGCCTTGAGGCAGCAAACATTGATATTGTAGATGTGATTGTGGACTTAATCGTAAGCAAGATAAGCATTGACAAAAACTAACAACAGTGTTAAAATAATTAAGATGATAAAGCAAAAGGCAGTCATTGGACGTACGACCGATATCGTCCTTGTGTCGGAAGATGGTCTGAAAGTTCCTGCAAAGGTTGATACGGGCGCCGACGGCTCTTCGATATGGGCATCAGACCTTTCGATGGGTCAAGACGGAAGTCTGTCATTTTGCCTTTTTGCCAAGGAATCGCCACACTATACTGGCCAGCGCCATACGACAAAAAAGTATAAGGCAAGTGCCGTACGAAGCGCGCATGGCACACTGCAGGTACGCTACAAAATTGAGCTCACGGTTGTTATTGAAAAAAGGAAAGTCAGGGCATCATTTACCCTTGCAGATAGATCCCGCAACACGTATCCTGTATTGATTGGCTGTCGGCTTTTAAATAATAAATTTATTGTTGATGTCTCTAAAGGTCGCCGCAAGCAAGCTGAAAAAGTGACAGGAGATGGCCCGTTCAATGCAGAGTTACGAAAAGATCCTGTCGGCTTTTTTGAAAAATACCACCTAGATAACGAAAGAGGAGATGTCTGATTATGAAGATTGCAATTTTATCCAACGGTCCCGGCAACTATTCGACTAAGCGCCTCAAGGAAGAGGCTATCAAGCGTGGTCATGAAGTAAAGATCGTGAAGTATCGCGACTGCTATGCCTCAATCGAGCAAAATAACCCAACGGTTAGTTACAAGGGTGAAGACTTGGCGAAGTTTGATGCAATCATCCCTCGTATTGCGTCGCACATGACTCGTTATGGTACGGCTATCGTGCGCCAGCTAGAGATGCAGGGTGTCTATACGGTTTCGAGTTCAATTGCTATTAACCGATCACGTGATAAGCTACGTAGTTCGCAGCTTCTTGCCAAAGCCGGTGTAGGCATTCCAAAGACTGTCTTTTCGCGCAATTCAACCGACATTGATGACTTGATTGAGAAACTGGGCGGTACGCCGGTAATTATCAAGTTGGCACGTGGTACGCACGGTAATGGCGTGGTGCTTGCTGAAACAAAGAAGGCCGCTAAGTCCGTACTTCAGGCATTTTATCTGACGAACGATGATGGTACGAACGTGCTGCTTCAAGAGTTTGTAAAAGAATCTGCCGGTACTGATATTCGCGCATTCGTTGTTGGTGGCCGTGTGGTTGCAAGCATGAAGCGCCAGTCGCTTGATGACGACTTCCGCTCAAACCTTCACAAGGGCGGTGAAGGTACTAAGATTAAGCTTACTGAAGAAGAGCGCAAGATGGCTATTAAGGCCGCACGCGCGATGGGGCTTAATATTGCCGGTGTTGATATGATGCGCTCTGATCGTGGACCACTTGTCCTTGAGGTGAATGCAAGCCCGGGCTTTGGTATTGAAAAAGTGACAGGCCGCGATGTGGCTGGTCCAATCATTGAATACATTGAATTGAACGCGAAGCGTCGCAACAAAAAAGACAAAGTCGGCGCGTAAGCATAACTGCTATAATAAGCAGTATGAAATTTAACCGTCATTTACGCTGGTTGCGTAAAGATGCTTTCTCTACCATTCTTATCATACTGTCTCTTGTCTTGATTGTGATTGTCGGGGCAGGGATGGTCTATAAGTTGGCGGAGTCACACTCGACTCTCTACATTGGTGACGGTGTTTTTAAGGTGCGTGTCGCCACAACCGACGCCGAGCGGCTGCGTGGGCTGAGTGGCACCGAATCGCTAGCGCCCGATCAGGGCATGCTGTTTGATTTTGAGACAAATGCCAAGTGGTCTATTTGGATGAAAGACATGAATTATCCGATTGATGTAATTTGGCTTGATGCGAATAAGCGTGTCGTTCATATTGTGAAGAATATGCCACCTGAAAGCTACCCAGATTCGTTTACCCCCGAAAAGCCAGCACGGTACGTGCTTGAAGTGGCAGCCGGTACGGTTGAGCGCAAAGCAATCGGTATTGGCGATACAGCTCGGTTTGAACTAGCGGATGAAAAGGAGCAAAAATCGTGAGTTTCTTAGTGGTTGTTTCGGTACTAGCTGGTTTCTTGTTTGGTTTGGCGTTCCTTACGAAGCGTCGCTTTGGTGTGTTGGGTCTGGCGCTGGCCGCCGGCGCGATCATGAGTGAGCTGTGGGTAGGGGATTTGACACCGCTCGTAGCTCAGACGGGTATTGTGATCTTGCGACCACCGCTTGAGAGCCTTGTGGCTGCGACGTTACTCCTTTTGCCAGCGGCGTTTCTGTTTATTAGCGGGCCGGTGTATCGTGGTATGCGTAGTCGAGTGACTGGTGCCTTGCTCTTTGCGCTGCTCGCCGTTTTCTTGATGCTTGATATCTTTGAGTCGGCGCTTGTTATTGAGGGTGTAGGGCAAACGATTTTCACAGGTCTGACTGATTGGAGGATGCTTGGCACGAGTGCGCTGTTGATACTAGCGATTTTCGACGGCCTCGGGATTCGAACACCAAAGCCCGAGAAGCCTGCTAAACATTGACATTTTCCCCTGTAAAATGGTATCTTTATAGAGTTAACAATACGGGTCCATAGCTCAGCTGGTTAGAGCACCTGCCTTTTAAGCAGGGTGTCGTGGGTTCAAGCCCCACTGGACCCTCCATAGAAAAATCCCATCCTCGTGATGGGATTTTTCTATGGAATGGCCCCGGGCTCGAGCGCACGGCAGAGTTCCGAAGGTACCATGCAATTGGTACATAGTAAAAGCATATAGATTTTCGTTGTATCTATGACATACTACGTGTATGAATTGGTGGAAACTCCGCCGGAAGATACATAGCTCATGGCTAATTTGTGCCGCTGCTTGCGGCGTGATCGTGGGTGTGATTGGGGTTCAATATGCGCCTCAAGGCTGGTTTGGATCACATATATGGCTGGTTGGTGCAGTTGTGCTTATGGGTCTATGCTTGTGGTCGCGCTGGATGCTTGGCGTAGTGTTTATAGTAATTGCGGGTGGCCTACTGGGATTGTGGCGAGGTTCAGTTCATAGCAACGAATTACAGCCATACGAACTATTTAGAGGCCAGCAAGTTCAAGTATCGGGAGTCGTCAGAGATGATGTAGAGCGTGATCGCCACGGTGCTATGTTATTAAGGGTTGGCGATACAACTCTCGACACGCATCAGTTGCCCGGCCTATTTCGTGTGACATTAAACAGCGATGCTGATATTAAGCGTGGCGACCGTATATTGGTAAATGGTAAGCTGTCCGAAGGCTTTGGCGGGTTTGCGGCAACGATGTATCGTGCCGAATTGGATCGTGTATCGCGACCTGTGCCCGGTGATGTGGCGCGGCAAGTGCGCGATGGATTTGCCGGGCAGGTTCGGCAAGTAGTGGAGGAGCCAGCGATTAGCCTGGGGCTTGGTTATCTTCTGGGGCAACGTCGGGGGTTGCCCGAGGATCTAAGTCTGGCACTGCAAGCTGCAGGGTTGACGCATATTGTAGTTGCAAGCGGCTATAATCTCACAATTTTGGTACGAATCATGCGCCGATTGCTTGTGCGAGTGTCTAAATATTTAGCAACATTAGCGGCAGGCTCAATGATTATTGGATTTATCGCAGTCACAGGCATGAGCCCTAGTATGTCACGTGCGGGCCTCGTGACTGGCCTAGCGCTTTTAGCGTGGTACTATGGTCGACGGTTTCATCCGCTAGTGCTGTTGCCATTCGCTGCTGCTGTGACGCTGCTGATTAATCCAAGCTATGGCTGGGGTGATTTGGGATGGCAATTGAGCTTCGCGGCATTTGCGGGTGTGATGATTGTGGCGCCCTTATTTCAGAGATATTTCTTTGGCGAGAAGAAACCGGGTACTATACGCCAGATTACTGGAGAAACAATAGCGGCCTTCGTGGTTACGCTTCCGATTCTTCTCGTTGCATTTGGTCAATTTAGCACAGTGGCGATTATCGCTAATATCTTAGTCTTGCCACTCGTACCTTTAGCTATGCTGCTAACTTTTTTGGCCGGAGTGGCGGCAATGACCTTACCTGTTGCGGGAAACCTGATCGGACAGCTTGTGGAGTGGCTGCTGGGCTACATGATCTGGGTGGCGCAAACATTGGCGAATTTACCGTGGGCTTTGATGGAGTTTTCTCTTGAGGCTTGGCTGGCTGGGGCGGTATACGTAATCTTGGGTATGGGCTGTATATATATGCATCGGGCGACGGGCTACTCATTGCGCGACGCCAATCCGGTGGAATAACCCCTTACAATCTGATATAATATCTTTAAATACGATATCTGTTCTAACGGAGATTTAATTCAATATGGCTGGACATAATAAGTGGTCTAAAATTAAACGTGATAAAGGCGTGAATGACGCTAAGCGTGGTGCTGTCTTTACGAAGATTGGTAACCAGATTGCAATCGCTGCGCGTAGTGGTACTGACCCGAGTATGAACTCGTCATTGGCTCTCGCTATCGAAAAGGCGAAGGCTGCCAATATGCCAACCGCTAATATTCAGCGTGCCATCGACCGTGTTGCTGATAAGAATGCAGCAGCCCTCGAAGAAGTGACGTACGAAGGTTATGGTCCAGGTGGTGTTGGTATTATTATCGAAACCGCAACCGACAACAAGAATCGTACTTACCCGGATGTGCGTACGGCGCTTACAAAGAATGGTGGCTCGATTGCCGATGCCGGTAGTGTGGCCTTTCAGTTTACCCGCAAAGGCGTGATTCGTGTTGCGGCGACTGGCGAGGATGCTTTGCTGACGATTCTTGACGCTGGCGCTGAAGACGCGGCTGAAGAAGATGGTGAAATTGTCGTATATACCGACCAAAAGGACCTCGCTAAAGTTCGCACGGCACTTGTCGATGCTGGCCTGACAATCAGCGAAGCTGAGCTGCAGTATGTAGCTAATACACCAATTGAAGTAGCCGATGCCGAAACGGCGCAAAAAGTAATGAAGGTGCTCGATGCACTTGATGATCTTGATGACGTAGTGAACGTCCATACGAACGCTGACATTACCGTAGATTTACCTGAGTAAATAATTAAATATTGTTGACATATTTACACGGCGCGCTATAGTGTAAGCATTATGAAGCTTATGCTGATGGGCGTCAGTGTCATTGTGGCAATAGTCATGACTATTGTGCTCTATACGGTTGCCTCAGCAGAGAGTGCTCCTGGTGTCCGTATTGTGCTCGTTCAGGCTGCGGGTACGGATGCAAAGTTTGAGAGAATTGATATTGAAAACCTCAGCGAGCAGTCTATTGATCTGACCGACTGGAGACTCCTCTATAAAACGGCGAGTGGTAACAGTTCGCCGACAGTCCTTGTGGACTTTTCTGCACCGATTAATTGGCACGTCTTTTTCGATGCTGGTGAGAAAGAGACACTTCTTTCGAAAGAGGCAGTTGCAGCCCAGCCGATGAATAGTACTCTAGCTACTGCGATGCAATTCACTGGTGGTTTAAGTACCACGGGGGGCAGTGTGCAGCTTGTGGACGGAAGTGGTGTTGTTATTGACATGGTTGGCTGGGGGACGGCTGCCGAATCCGTACGTCAAGGTGTCGCCGCACCAGGTTTAACGACATCTACGTGGTTAGTTCGACACGATCAGAGCGGCAATAATGCTGCGGATTTTAGTCTTGAAGTTCAAAACACCAGCCTATATCCGCCGGTTATCGGGTCGCTGTACGAGGTTCAGGATATTTGCGCTAACATAAGTGGTTTACAGCGCGAGGTGTCCGAAGGTTATCAGTTCGTGGATGGAGAATGTTTGCCGATCGATACGTGCTTGAATATTGATGGCGTTCAGTTCGAGGTTCCTGATAGCATGGAGCATGTCAGCCCAGGAGAGTGTCTGCCGATCGATGTGTGTCTTAATTTAGAGGGTATTCAAGTGGCTTTACCAGAGTTGTATGAGCTATTTGGCGAGCGGAATTGCGTCGAACTTATTCCGGCTCGGCAGCTGCGTATCACCGAGCTGCTTCCAAATCCAAGCGGCAGTGATACGGGTAATGAGTTTATTGAATTCTATAACGCTGATAGCGAGCCAGTTGAGCTGAGGAATTATAAATTAGCCATTGGCGATAGGTCGTACCCACTCCCTGAGCGAACAATTCAACCCGGACAGTATATGACTATTAGTGACGTAGACCTTGGTGGAAGTTTGCCAAATACCACGGGTTTACCAGTCTGGTTACTGACGATTCACGACATGGAAGTGGTGAGTGTCCCTGCTTACGCAAATGCCCGTGATGACACCTCATGGATATTTGCAGAGGGTGCGTGGCGGTATACTTATGTACCAACGCCGGGCGGCGAGAATGTTCTGCTTGTTGCTGCGCCGTGTCAGGTGGGTTACGTGCGCGACACGGACACGGGCCGCTGCCGGAAAGTTGATGCTGTGAGCGATTCAGTACCAATGCTGTGTCGAGAAGGACAGTACCGTAGTGAAGAGACCGGTCGTTGTCGTAACGTCGCAGTAGTGGCGTCACTGACGCCATGTAAGGAAGGGCAGTACAGGAGCGAAGAAACGAATCGTTGTCGCTCATTTGCCACGCTCACGACAAGTGTCCTGAAGCCGTGCGCTGAGGACCAATTTCGTAATCCGTTGACCAATCGATGCAAGAGTATTGCTAGTAGTGAGGACGTTGCACTGGCAGACTGCGGAGAGGGGCGAGAACGAAACCCGTTAACTAATCGGTGTCGTAACGCTGTTGCTGTTAGTGCGCCGGCAATGGCCTTCCCTGTTGAGTCAGTTCAAGATACGGCGGCGGCCTTTGCTGGCTGGTGGGTATTGGGCGGAATTGGCGTGCTGGCACTCGGCTATGCTGGCTGGGAGTGGCGACGAGAGGTGATTGCTATGATTGCTCGAATTCGTACGGCATTTTCTAGTAAGTAATGCGGAGTAGGTGGCGTACTTTGCTCATTTTTCCACCTAGGTGTATATTCAAGTTATGTTGAATAAATTACATACATTTAGGTCCGCTCGAACTGGTGTAATCGCTATTGTGACTATTGGTCTCCTCGTGGGGATCGGCTACGCGTACTGGCTTGACTATAGTGGAGGTCAGCAGGCGGTTGCGCCCTCAGTGATGACTAGTGGTAATGCTCAGTCGAAGGCTGATGACAATGAAAAGCAGTATGCAATTGATAACTATAGCTTCGCATATCCGACCGAGGGTTGGGTACTGCAGCAAGGAGATAAGGCGACCAACAACAACCCGTCGCTCGAAACGAAAAATCTTACTCTGGAAGGGTTTGACGTGAAGACTGGGGCGGGGATTTATATTCGAACATTCCCCTCTTCTGAAGGCATTACGTACGATCAGCTAATTAAAAATCCTGACGGACTCCCGGCTGGAATTTACACCGACATCAAAAAGACGACACTTGGTGGTGCCGAGGGGCAGAGCTACACGCTTAACTACGAAGGCACTCGCTATATTACCGAGGCGGTCCGTGGCGATACGACGTATCAAATTATCTTTAAGGTCGCAAAAGATCAAAAGTCACAGTACGACGCAGCATACCGGCAAGTGGTGACATCCTTTACATTTAAGTAGTCGTCACCGGGTGTGAGCGGCTATAATAGGGTAAATGAGAATAATAGGAATTGACCCGGGCACAGGTATTCTCGGCTTTGGGGTGATCGATGTGATCAATGGGAAGGTGAAAATGGTAGACGCCGGAGTGATTACAACGCCTCCGCACACTCCCCTGCCCGACCGCCTTGAAGAAATTTACAACGGTCTTACGGGCATTATTGCCGACACCAAGCCCACGGTGATGGCAATCGAAAAACTATTCTTTGCGCAGAATGTCACAACGGCCATGAGTGTTTCGCATGCCCGTGGCGTGGCCATGCTCACCGGTAAACAAGCTAACTTGCAGATAGAAGAGTATACGCCACTGCAGATCAAGCAGACGATTACCGGCTACGGTAAGGCGGATAAAAAACAGGTCCAGGAAATGGTGCGTATTCAGCTTGGGCTCAAAGAGGTGCCAAAGCCTGACGACTGTGCCGATGCGCTTGCAGCGGCGATTATGTGCGCCTTTATGCGTCGCGTCTAGCTTCAGGTTGCTTTCAGTTTGGGGGTATATACTTGTTGTAAAGGAGAGGTCCCCAAGGGTGGCCTGTACAGTAGTCGAATATCGACTATACTGGAAGTATGATTCCTAAAGAAACGCCGAAATCCGTCGCACCAGCCCGCCGCCGTGCCTCACTCGCCCGTCGCACAAAATGGAAAGCCCGCCGCTTAGGTGGCGCATGGGCATGGTTCAAGTCACTGAGCTGGAAGAAAAAGCTCGTCTTCTTTGGTGTGCCGCTTGTTGTCTTTGCGTTGATTATTCCATTTTTGACCTACCTATACTTCGCAAAAGATATTGCCAACAAAGATAGTCTGATGAACCGTAATAATACGGGTATTGTGCTCTACGCTAATGATAATGAGACAGTTCTTTATAGTACCGGTAAGGCGGAGCGGCGGGATATCGTGCCGCTAGCTTCTATTTCTCAGCCAATGCGCGACGCAGTTGTGGCGGCCGAGGATAAAGATTTCTATAAACACAAAGGTTTTTCGCCGCTCAGTACTCTGCGCGCTGTCTACACCTATGTGGTCACTGGCGGTAGTACGTTCGGTGGCTCGACCCTGACTCAGCAACTAGCAAAGATCACCCTGCTCTCTAGTGATCGAACCTTCCTGCGTACCTACCAGGCCTTTTCGGTGGCAGTGGCAATTGAGAATACGTACAGTAAAGATGAAATTCTTGAGATGTACCTTAACTCGGCATTCTTTGGTGGACAGGCATTTGGTATTGAGGATGCGGCTAAGTACTACTTCGGCACAACACCTGACAAGTTGACACTGGCGCAAAGCTCTATGTTGGTTGGACTACTACCAGCTCCAAACACCTACTCGCCTATTACGGGCAACCCTGAGTATGCAAAAGAACGACAATCAACCGTGTTAAAGCGCATGGTTGATAATAGCTATATCACCGCAGCCGATAAAGAGGCAGCTGAAGCTGAAGAGTTAACGTACGCATCGTCCGGTTCAATGATTGCTGAAAGTATAGCGCCGCACTTTGCTGAGATGGTGATTGATGAGCTTAACGAAAAGTATGGCGAAGAAAAGGTGCAGCGTTCAGGCTATCAGGTGAAGACCACTCTTGATGCGTCGCTCCAGCAGACTTTGCAAGATAATATTACAAATCATATGCGTTTTATCCAGGCAAACGGTGGTAGTAACGCTGGTGGTGTTGCAATCGATCCAACGACTGGTGAGGTGCGCGCTCTTGTGGGTAGTGCCGACTGGACGAACCCCGATTGGGGCAATGTCAATATGGCCACGACGGCTCGTCAGCCAGGTTCTAGTTTTAAATCTATCTATTATGCCCAGGCACTGGCCGAAGGGGTCATTACTCCGGCGACAATTCTACATGACAAGCCAACTGACTTCGGGGGTTATTCGCCACAAAATGCCGACCGTCGCTTCCGTGGTGATGTCACGACGCGGAGTGCAATTAGTCAGTCGCTGAACGTACCAAGTGTTGAGGTGATGCAAAAACTAGGCGTTAAGAGTACGGTGAGTGCGGCAAATCGCATGGGCATTACGGCGATCAACGACAAAGCCGATTACGGCCTATCGCTCGCGCTCGGTACAGCAGAGGCTCCATTGATGCAGATGACGAACGCTTACGCGGCATTTGCCAATGCTGGCCAGCAATTTAAGCCCGAGTTGATCCAACAGGTGAGTGACAAGTATAAACGAACAATCTTTACATCAAATGGGAAGAGCGAGCAGGTGATTAGTCCGCAGGGTGCGTATCTAATCTCAAGTATTCTCTCTGACAACCAAGCCCGCTCACCTATCTTTGGCTCTAGCTTAACCGTGTCGGGCCGTACGGCGGCAGTCAAGACGGGTACAACCGATGACTCACGTGACGCCTGGACGATTGGTTACACGCCTCAGTTGGCGCTCGGTATTTGGGTGGGTAACAATAATAACGAAATTATGCTCAATGGTGGTTCTGGCATGGCCGGACCGATTTGGGTGCGTACGATGCAAAAAGCGCTCACAGGGCAGCCTAACGCGCAGTTCCCTGTGCCTGAAAATGTCGTCAAGCGTTCGGTTTGTTCAAGCAATGGCGGCCTCGCAACGAGCGGCGGCAACGGTACATACGAAGAGTACTTCCTTGTGACTGCGTTACCAACGAACAGTTGTACACCTACCGTGGAGACGCCAAAGGAAGAGAAAAAAGAAGAAGAAAAGAAGCCTAAGAAGGAAGAGCAAACGGAAGAGACTGAGGAAACTCAGGAGCCGCCTACTGACGGTAGCGGCGATACCACGACGCCACCGGATGACGGATCTGGTGACAGTGGCGATACTGGGTCTGGTACGGGTGGCGGCACTTCACCAACCGGCCCGACCACCCAATCATCCCCAACGCCTACTCGGTAGGGTACAATAGGGGTATGATTGCACATGTCTCTGGCGTTGTCGCCGAAAAATTTAACTCTTCATTAATTGTTGACGTTCACGGGGTGGGTTATGAGGTAGCTGTTGCTGCAACCGACTACGAAGCAGCTTTGCTAAACGAGCCAATCAAACTCTTTACCCATCATCATATCCGCGAACAGTCCCAAGAGTTATTTGGTTTTTCAAGCTTGGCCGCCAAAAAGCTTTTTGAACTTCTGATTACTGTCCAAGGCGTGGGTCCAAAAGCAGCGCTCGCGATACTGAGCCTGGGTGAAAGTGAAACGGTGCGTAATGCAATTGCCAATAGTGATGCGGCGTTTATTACGAAGGCGACTGGCGTTGGTAAGAAGACAGCCGAACGAGTGGTCGTTGATCTTTCTGATAAGGTTGGTATGCCAATTGTCTACAACACGACATCAACGGGCGCTGTTCAGACAATGAACCACAATGACGAAGCGCTTGAGGCACTGATGGCACTGGGTTACAACTTAAATGATGCTACGCGTGCTCTCGAAGGGGTCTCAACCGATCTTTCAACAGCTGAACGAGTAACACAGGCACTTAAGGGGTAAGTGTGACTGGTTGCGAGATTTGTCCTATCCTTGCGACGCAAAACAATAACAAAGACGTGGTAGTTCTAGAAACTCCACACTGGCGAGCGGTACTGGACAGTGACCAGCGAACATTGGGGAAAATGTTTATTACGCTACGTGAGCATAAGGCTGCAATTAGCCATTTGACAGTAGATGAATGGACTGAGCTGCATGAAGTGATGCGGCAACTCGAAGAGGCGACAAGCCGTGCGTTTAGCCCGAGTCATTTTAATTGGTCGTGTCTTATGAATAATGCAATTGTTGCCGGTCAGCCGACGCATGTGCACTGGCATTTTCACCCTCGCTACACGCAAGCGACCGAGTTTAGTGGTGAGGCGTTTTATGATACGGAATTATACCCGCCAAAGGAGCGATCAGCCCACCCGGTTTCCTCGGAAATGTTACATAGTATCGCCGCCGTCATCCAATCTCACCTTAAATAAGGTATACTAGTAAATGATTATGGCTATCGAGCGAATTGTTGATACAAGCGTTCACGACGAAGATGTCGATGAGCAGCAGATTGAGGTAACCCTGCGTCCGCAGCGGTTTGATGATTATATTGGTCAGGAACGCCTCAAGAAGAATCTGAAGCTCGCGATTGAAGCTGCCAAGAAGCGCGGCGAGCCGATTGATCATGTGTTGCTCTACGGCCCTCCCGGGCTTGGTAAGACGACTATGGCAACAGTTATTGCCAATGAGATGGGGACGAATATCCGCGTGACGGCTGGCCCTGCTATTGAGCGGGCGGGGGATTTGGCGAGCATTCTTACAAATCTCCAAGATGGCGACATACTCTTTATCGATGAGATCCATCGTCTCAGTCGCGCAGTTGAAGAGGTGCTGTATAGTGCTATGGAAGACTTTAAGCTTGATATTGTCATCGGTAAAGGGCCGGCCGCGCGCAGTGTGCGGCTTGATCTGCCAAAATTTACGGTAATCGGTGCGACGACACGTACTGGTAGCCTCGCGGCACCACTTCGCGACCGTTTTGGCCATCTGTATCGCCTTGAGTTCTACACTCCGGAAGAGATCGGGCAAATTATTAGTCGCGCTGCAGCTATCCTTGAGAGTGAGATTCATCCCGAATCAGCAGCGCTACTGTCGACGCGCGCACGCCTTACGCCGCGTATTGCAAACCGTCTCCTGAAGCGCGTCCGTGACTTTGCCGATGTCAACGGTGACGGTATTATCGATACAGTCATCACCAAAGAGGCGCTAGCGCTACTTGAGGTGGATGAGATGGGGCTTGATCCGGCTGACCGGCAAATGTTGACGAGTATGATCGACACATATGGCAATAATCCAGTTGGTCTCAATACTATTGCGGCACTGACTGGTGACGAGGCAACGACGATTGAAGATTTCTACGAGCCATATTTGCTGCAGATCGGCTTTATTGAACGAACGCCGCGTGGTCGTCGGGTTACCCTGAAGGGATATAAGCACCTCGGCAAAGACCACCCAACTACCGAGTAACTTGGTATAATAAAGGCATGAATCCAGAATCCTCACCCAATGACCATGCTAATGCTACGCCAAAGCCTGTAGCCTACGACAGTGAGGGGCGCCCACTTTATGCAGCACCACCTGTTGCGACACCGGCTGCACCGCAGCCTCAGGTTGTACACCTTAGCCGTGCCGTTGAGCCGGTTAAACCGGAAGTGACGCCGGAAATAAAGGCGCGTCATGATGAATCAATAGCGCAGTTCCCAAGTCTCAACTTGAGCGATTCAGAGTTTGTTATTAGTGCTGTGCGTCGGCATCCGATCGGCCTGCTTGCGCCGGTGGTGATCACAGTCTTTCTTGTAGCGATTATTTTGTCGATAACCTTTAATCTTCCGTCGCTACTGTCGGGTATTGGTTTTGGCGCTCAGGAGGACCTTGCGCCGCTGTATCTTGGTGGCTTTTTGCTGACAATCCTCTTTTTGCTAGGTGGCTATATTGCGATCTGGGTCTATATGAATAACAAGTTCTTTTTAACAAACGAGAGTGTTATCCAGGAGATCCAAAGCAGCCTGTTTTCGCATCATGAGCAGACGGTAAGTCTCAGTAATATTGAAGACGCCAGCTATGAACAGAAGGGGATTATCCAATCGTTGTTCAACTATGGCTCAATCCGCCTTAGTACCGAGGGTGACGAGACGACGTATCGCTTTAGTTATGTCTCGCGGCCAAAACAGCAGATTGCTATCTTGAACAACGCGGTTGAGGCCTTTAAGAATGGCCGCCCGGTTGACGCAACTGAATAAAATAACAGCCGCCTAGTTTTGGCGGCTGGTTTTGATGTAGTTGGCTTCTTTCTCGAGCAAGCCGCGGAGTGTGTAGCTTTTACACTTGCCGTCTAGGCTACAGCCGGTCGGTTCGTAGCGGTAGTCGGAGTTGCTGGTGTTGATAGCATCTCCATCTGGATCAGTAAAGAGGGTAGGGTCCATGCTCGAGAGGTTGTTGTCGCTAATCTTACTTGGGTAGAAACCATTCTTGGCGTAGAACACCTCCTCGAGGCTGTAGTACATGGCATTGATGGCGGTTTTGCGCGTCTCGTCGCGCTGGCCTGCGATTAAGTTTTGGCGTTGGCTAAATAAGATCAAGCTAGCTGCTGCTAAAAAGACGATGGCAACAAGGAGTTCGATGACAGTAAAGCCGTGAGCGCGTTTCATTGTCCTTATTATAGCAAATATGTGCTGGTATCCGTATAATAGATACTAGATAAAAGAGAGGGAGCATTATGGCGAAAAAGGCAGAGAAAGCAGAGATGGCAGAAAAGGCGACCACTAACGAGGGTAAGCTAAAAGCTCTTGGGCTCGCAATGGATCAAATCACTAAGCAGTTTGGTGACGGCTCAATCATGAAGTTGGGCGAAGCTCAGAAGGTAGATGTAGAGCTTATCCAGTCAGGTGCGTTGAGTTTGGATCTTGCACTTGGTGGCGGTTATCCAAAGGGTCGTATTATTGAAATCTATGGCCCAGAAAGTTCTGGTAAGACAACGTTAACCCTTCACGCTATTGCGGAAGTGCAGCGCGCCGGTGGTACGGCTGCCTTTATTGACGCAGAGCATGCACTTGATCCAGCGTACGCACGCAAGCTTGGTGTCGACACTGATAACCTCCTCGTAAGTCAGCCAGATAATGGTGAGCAGGCGCTCGAGATCGCTGAGACACTGGTGCGCTCAAACGCAGTCGACCTGATTGTCGTTGACTCAGTTGCGGCACTGGTACCACAGGCTGAAATTGACGGCGACATGGGTGATAGCCATATGGGTCTGCAGGCTCGTCTGATGAGCCAGGCACTGCGCAAGCTGACCGGTATCATCAACAAGAGTAAGGCGACTGTTATTTTCATTAACCAGATTCGTATGAAGATCGGTGTGATGTTCGGTAACCCTGAAACGACAACCGGTGGTAATGCACTGAAGTTCTACGCGTCAGTCCGTATGGATATCCGCCGAACCGGCCAGATCAAGGAGGGTGAGGAGATCATTGGTAACCGCACCAAGGTGAAGATTGTGAAAAACAAGATTGCGCCGCCATTCCGTGTTGCTGAATTCGATATTATGTACAACGAAGGTATTAGTCGTACTGGCGACGTGCTCGACCTAGCTGTTCAGCATGGTATCGTCGGCAAGGCTGGCGCATGGTTTGACTATAGCGACAGCAAGATCGGCCAGGGTCGTGAGGCAACCAAGAAGTACCTCAAGGAACATCCTGAAGTGCTCAATGAAATCGATGAAAAAGTTCGCGCCAAGGTGGCCGAGCAAGAAGATTAGTAGAAGATCAGGAAGTGCGCTACCAAGTCGGAGCGCACTTTTCTCGTTATGATTATTACCGCTCTCACTGCTCAACAAAAAGATAAGAACCGCGTCAATGTTATGGTCGATGGTACGTATCGATTTAGTTTGGATATTTTCCAGGTAGGCGATCTCGGCCTTAAGATCGGCAAAGATTACACTGAAGAGGAGCTGCAGGCGCTCGAAATAGAGAGTAGCTTTGGAAAGGTCTATGCGAGGGCGCTTGAATACTGCATGATGCGGCCGCATAGCGCGAAAGAGGTCCGAGATTATCTGTATCGTAAAACGCGAGAACGCCGCACTAAGACGGGAGAGATGCGCCCAGGTGTCTCGAGTGAAGTGACGACACGAGTATTTGACCGTCTTTTGGAGAAGGGGTATGTAAATGACGAGTCATTTGCGCGCTACTGGGTAGAGAACCGCTCTCAAACCAAGGGCGTGAGCCGTCGTAAATTGCAGCTTGAGCTACGCGCTAAGGGAGTAGATAGTTCGGTTATCGACCGTCAGCTTGCTGATAGTCTGCGCTCTGACGACGACGAAATTCAAAAAGTGATCGCCAAGAAGCAGCGATTATACCCTGATCGACAGAAGTTCATACAGTACTTAATGCGCCAAGGATTTTCTTACGACAGTATAACACGCGCCCTGTCGCGTGATGACTTATGATTCAGTGAGTCGGCTGGTGTCGGTTTGGGGTGAGGATCGAAATGGATTATGGAAGCTGCGGAGGTGTGTGGCAGTAGGTTCACTGATGACCTCAGCTTCAGAGTTAACGATAATCTCATGATCATTTACTTCAATAATTTGACTACGATGGACGAGAAGCTCTGTAT
>CBIHLX010000006.1:0-27605 GCA_966210935.1 uncultured bacterium
CCAAAAAGGGACGCTACCTGTCATTCGTTGACTATCCGCTAGCAATCATCGGTATATTCGAGGTACTCTTCTATCCACTGATCATTACTTTTGTTCTTTTGCAGCTCATTGTGCACATGGTGGTTCCGCTTGCCGTGATGTCGTACCTACTACTTGTCTTTATTCTCTATCTACTCAGCAACTTACGCGATGACACACATGTATCACCGCCAAAGGCACTGCTAATGCCGCTCGCTCTGTCGGTCGTTACACTAATTGAGTACATCGCGCTTATTGTGTCACTCTATCGGATCATTCGAAGACAGCAAACCACCTGGATCGCGTGGAACCGCAGGGGAGTATAAGCTTGAAAAGCAAAATGGCTGCCCTCCGAAGAGGACAGCCAACCGTTCTCGGTCAACGAGCCTAGAGATCAGGCGGGTGTCGGCTTTATGACAGAGTACCACTCCCAGTCGATCCGACCATCGCCGCGCGGTGCACTTTGAATGACAATGTAGTAGGGCGTGTTCGTCTCCCGGATCCCCGGAAACTCCTCTTGGATTTCAAAGAATACCCAATCAGGTACACCCGCTTCGTCCAGTACATCTCTGCTAAGAGATGATTCTTCCGTGCGATCACCAATTAAGGCATTCAGCACATGGAGTACCGGCTTGTCGCGCGTATCGAACAACACAAGGCCTCGATGCTGCAAGCGGCTCTGCGCCTCTTCGGTATGGTCGTCGCCAAATATTTCGACACGACTAATCGGACGAGCGATCGCAGGACGCGCACGGCCAGCATTCAGTCGCGTAATATCCTGCAATATACCCTTGGCAGTCAATAGAGCCTCTGCAGGCTCAAAATCGGTGCACCCGTACACCGCATCTACTTCGCGATACGGAGTAGTGCCGCGATAGGCACCCTGCTTGATATGCTTCAAGTACAGCAAGCCGCCTTTTTCATAAGGTACTACTTTGTGACCCATTCCGAGCCCTCTCTCTAGCTGGTCTATCGAATGATAGTCATTATATATTATAATACTTTTTTATACTTCAGTCAATGAGACGACGTAGACGACTACCAAGGGCGCCAAGAGATAAAAGGCGCTTCTTTACTCCAGGTACGGTCCTGTAGAGAATTAACCATAGCAAGCGCAACTAGCCGATACGGTACCGTTTGCCAAGGGAAGGGTCGTCGGACATCGAGAGTGTAGCGATCGTGATTAGGTGTGCGCTTCAGCATAATGGGCGATCGAATCACCGTCCAGTCAAGATCGCTTTTTTCAAGGAGCGTAATATGACGCTCGCCATCAGCCAAAATCCTACCCATAAAGGCAGCAAGAAAAGGGTAGGATATCTTATGAATAAGCCCCAACATGTCACCAGAAACACGAGCATCGGCGCCTGTAAGTGAGATAATAGTCGAAAGACTACGTGCCTCCATAGCTGGAATAATATGCTTCATACCGACCGTCAAGATATTCTTCATCGGCGTACCCCAGCTGCCTAGCGCACTAATTACGGCAGACGAACCGTCTAGAGCCTTCTCAACATCTTGCGCATTATAGATGTCACCGCTCACAATATGAAGTCGTGGAGTTTCAACGAACTGACTACTATTATGAACAAAAGCCACAACCGCATAGCCTCTATTAACCAACTCCGCCACCACCAATCGACCAACGCGTCCATTTGCTCCGAATACCGTCACTTGTTCATTCATGGCATCGTCTCCGTCATTATCTTATCTAGTCATCGTATCACGAAACAGACTATATAAACGGTGTCCAATTTGGCAGAAGACTACTCGATTATGCCGAGATTTTGGTAACGCATGCGTGCCGTGCGGTGCATAAGCATTGATACTACACTAAGTGTCGCGAGGAGAACGACCGGCACCATCATGGCGGCAAGCAAGCTGTAGCCTTCGGCGATAAAGCCGATCAGCGCCGGACCAGTCATAAGGCCAATACTTCCGCATGTACTCGCACGGGCTATGGCGACATTACGGTCACCGCCAGGTAGATTACCTGCCATTGAAATCAGAATCGGCACCAGCACCGAAAGTCCGAGACCGACAATACCAAAACCGATCAATGAAAATACGAGCGTAGGGGAGAGAAGGCCAATCAATAAGCCCGTCATACTTAGCAAGCCGCCACCCACCAAAGTTGGCACCTGTCCAAAGCGACGAATAATCGCATCACCCGAGAAGCGTCCAATTGTCATACAGGCATTAAAGATCATGTATGCCAAGACGGCAAGGAAGGGACCTACCGCATGCTCGGCTTTGAGATAGATAGCCGTCCAATCGGCAATCGCGCCTTCTGTCAAATAACAAATAAAGATCAGGCCACCGATCAGAAGCACCTGGCGCCACCACTTTGCCTTGTGGTGCTTATGGGGCTTTTCAATGACTTCGTGATCTTCTGCGTAATCATACTTCGTTACATCAAACAGCTTAGCGATGAGCATAATACCCAGCACCGACATGACGACCGCTACAATCGACATACTCGGCACAATCCCCATATGATGCGCCGCCATAACTCCGCCAACGCCCGCGCCAACCAAACCGCCGACACTAAAGAGAGCATGGAAACTGCTCATAATTGACCTGGCATACGCCTTCTCGATATCGATGGCCTGGGCATTGACCGCGATACCAGCAATACTTGTCAGGCCGCCAAAAACACCAAAAGCAAGAGCAAGCATTGCGAAGCTGTTTGATAACGAAATAAAAATAAGCACGAGCGGGAAGATTGGTGCCAAAACAGAAAGGAGCATCCGTAAACCAAAACGCTTAATAAGTGGGGCTGCAAATTGCATCGCCACAAACCCGCCGAGTGAACAACAAAGCAACGCAAGGCCTAGCATACTCGGCGACAAACCAAGATTTTCTTTAATAAGCGGAATATTTGCGGCAAAAGTACCGCTGCCCAGGCCCAACATAAAGTAGACCGTCTTCGCGGCGATTCGCCCCCAGAGCAATTCCTTTTTTGTGTGCTTAATTTTAGACATCTTTCCCATCATACAGGAAAGTAGCTATACATTTAATAGCATTTTTGCATGATCGTGAAGGAGAATATAATAGATAGAGAGGAGGGGGATGGATATGCCGTCGAATCGAATCGAACAAGCTTTCCGGGCTATGCCGCGCGAGCAGTTCCTGCCCGCTCCAGCACGACCCTTTGCAAGCGATGATCTCCCAATAAAAATCGGCTTTGGCCAGACTAACAGCCAGCCGTCAACCGTTTATAAAATGCTTACCTGGCTCGACCCACAGCCTGGGCAGAAGATTCTTGACGTAGGCTCAGGGTCGGGCTGGACAACCGCCTTACTGGCATGGCTAACAAGGCCGACAGGACACGTTTTTGCCGTTGAGCGTATTCCAGAGCTTCTCGCAATGGGCCGCGACAACTGCCGACGACTCGGTATTGATACCGTCTCGTTTCATCAGGCAGGAGATCAGCTTGGCCTCCCCGAGTACGCACCATATGATCGTATTCTAGTTAGTGCCAGCACGAATGAGCTCCCCGAAACCCTCATTGCGCAGCTCCGCCCGCACGGCAAACTAGTAGTGCCTGTCGATCACAGTATTCTAGTTATTACGATGGGCACTTACGGTGAACTTAATATCGACACTCATTACGGCTTTGTTTTCGTGCCATTAGTTAGCTAAAGTCCGCTTGTCACATCCTGCAGACCCTTACTAGCATCCTGTACGGCGTTGGTTACCGGGTCTGTCGTTAACGGAAGAAGAGGAGCGGACTCAGGTGCATCCGACTCAGGTGTTGAAACGACAGGCTCTGGAGCGGGCGCCGGTGCGCTCGGCGCCGAGGTAATGGTCGGTTGAGTCACGATAGGGCTCGGTGCGGGCGATGATTGCGCTGCCGGACTAGGGTTCACGAGTGGCGACTGTGACGGAGCTGCGGTAGGCGAAGGAGAAGCAGGAGAGGCGACAATCGATGGGGTGCCCATATTTCCTACAGGGTCCTTAGTTGACCCTGCGTCACTTCCGCTGGATGCGCCATTCACCCCATTAGCCGCAGCCTGCTGATCAGTTTCAACGTTCGCGTTTGTAGGACGTGCTGGCTGCGTACTCCCTTTATCGGTCGCGAGAGGGTAGAGCATCAAGAGAGCCGAAAGGGATCCGAAAAAGCCCACAAGTAGCACAAGACTGCTCAGAATACTCTTTTTTCCCATACTGTGACTACGCTCCTTCAATGAAGCAATCCCAGCGACAATCATACTACCTATACGACCAAAAAAATCTTTCAATCCATACAGCATTCGCGACACCGACAGCTTATTGATCGGGAAACGATGTTTAATAGTTAACATATCAGGCTCCTCTCGCATTTAGTCTAAAATCACATGCCCACCTGTTGTCTATTTTTGAACATTTCCCACTATAGAGAACCCGTCCGTTAGGCGCAGTGAAATATGACACACCTTGAGAGGTGAGAGCAGGGCACACCCCACGCTGGCGCGGGGCTTATCACAAGAAAATCAGCCCCTTGCGAATCTGACATAAATCACCGATAATAACGTCAGAATAAGCACAGGACTATAGGGGGCAACTATTACACCATTGATATTGAATCGATTTTGGCATCGCCGCATTTGCGAGGCCATTATCCTGGTGGCAGGTATTATTTTAGTGCTCTATGGATGGGCTTTTGTTGCCGACACTAAGTCAATCAGCGCTGGTCTACTCGTCAGTGATCGAGCCGCAGCTTCCGCCGGTATCGCACTCGTCACCGCGTTCGTCCTCTACCTCTGGGTACCTAATCGACAGTTTTTTAGTAGCGCCTACACACTCTTCCTGCTTATCTGTATTACGGTCGCGCTGCTTATCGTCGACACTAATGCCATCCACTCGCCATTCATCGCCCTCTGGATGCTTCTTTGTGTCTTTGCTGGCATCTTTGGTGGCTACGGTATTTTGCCACTCTTTATCGCCGTCACTGGCTACTTAGTGCTCGGCGTCACCGGTGGATCAATCAGCCGCGACGAAATTGCAACTGTCGTTCTTATGGGGGAAATCCCGCTGATCGCCAGCTTTATCATTTGGCATTCACGTTCCGACAAGTCGGATCAAGTGAAAGACCGCGCCTACCGTAAGCTCGCCACTGAACTCAGTGAGGTCGCCAATAAATCAGAGGTCGTGATCAACGCTATTGCCGATGGCGTCATGGCGCTCGATAACCAGGGGACAATTCAACTTATTAACCCCTCTGCACAGCAAATTATGGGGTGGGGGAAGCAAGATGCACTGTCGCTCAACTACAAGTCCGTCTTGAAACTCGTCGACAACAAGAATGCCGAACTCACGGCCGCAAATGACCCTATATCAGAGGTACTCGCCACAAACAAAGAGGCGGTACGTGACGATCTAGCACTCATGACAAAGTCTGGCAAAAAGCGTCTCGTCTCTGTCGTTGTTTCTCCGGTCGGGCAAATCGGCTCCGGTGTTATCGTCGTCTTCCGCGATATTACAAGCGAAAAGGAAGAAGAGCGTCAGCAAGCAGAGTTCATCAGCACAGCCAGTCACGAAATGCGCACCCCTGTGGCTTCAATCGAAGGGTATCTCGGTCTTGCGCTCAATCCCGCCACCGCTCAGATTGACGACAAAGCCCGCGACTTCATCACAAAAGCCCACGAGTCCGCCCAGCATCTCGGTCGGCTCTTCCAGGACCTCCTTGATGTCAGCAAGGCAGAAGATGGCCGCCTTTCTAACAATCCGAAAGTTGTAGATGTAGTTGCTTTCGTCCATGACATCGTCCAAGGTCTTACGCCTAGAGCGGAAGCAAAGGGCCTTCGCATGCACTACAAACCAGCACCACAAGAGAGCGGTGACAAACTAATTGAGCGTCACCTAAACCCTGTTTACTACGCCAATGTCGACAACGATCATCTACGCGAAGTAACCTCAAATCTTATCGAGAATGCTATTAAATACACACCATCCGGACAAGTAACTATCGACATTCAGGGTGACGGAGAGCATGTCGTAATCAGTATTGCCGATAGCGGTATTGGTATTCCAAAAGAAGACCAGGCGCACCTCTTCCAGAAATTCTATCGCGTCGACAATAGTGACACACGCGAAATCGGTGGCACCGGACTGGGCCTCTACTTATGCCGTCGCCTCGCCGAGACAATGAATGGCCGCATTTGGGTCGAAAGTGAGTACAGACAGGGGAGTACCTTCTTCCTAGAAATCCCACGCATCGATCACGAGGACGCCACCCGTATGATCGAAGCTGCTGCCATGCAGCCAATTGCACCACCGACACCTGTCATCATCAGTCAACCACAAGTCGCGCTACCAACGGCGCCTTCTGTTGCAGAACCAAGCCCAGCACCCGCACCTGTCGTACCACAACCAGTTTCGCCGGCGCCAATCATTGCAGCACCCATTTCAGCGCCACAGCCAGTCGCACCGCCAGTATACGCTCCGGTTGTCCCGCAACAGCCGATCGCTCAGCCAGCGACTCCTGGAGTCCAGCAAGCGCCAGTTATACGTCCAGGTGCCGCTGCCCGGCCAAATACACCCCTAACTTCCATCGAGCAAAACCCATCTCAGTACCTCTCTTCACGTGATCCAAGCATTTCCGTACCTCCGCGATCTAAAAATTAACCATAAGAGCTATAGTATTTTTACCGGCGGTTAAGTAAAATGGTGATAATATGACCAAAATCCTACTAGTAGAAGACGACAAAAGCCTACGAGAAATCTACGGCGTACGCTTGCTCGCCGAAGGTTACGACATCGTCTCGGCCGGCGATGGTGAAGAAGCGTTAGCAATGGCCATCAAGGACCGCCCAAACCTTATCATTAGCGATGTCATGATGCCGAAGATCAGTGGCTTCGACATGCTTGATATTCTGCGCTCGACAACCGAAACGCGCGATATCAAAGTAATCATGATGACCGCGCTTTCAAGCGAAGATCAGCGCAGCCGCGGAGAATCTCTCGGCGCCGATCGCTACCTCGTGAAGTCACAGGTTGGCATTGAAGATGTGGTGCGCACCGTTCATGAAGTACTCGGCGACGCACCCGTGGCAGCTCCTGCAGGTTTCTCTCAGCCACAACCAGCAGCCGGCATGCGCCCAGCACCGACAACCACCCCTGCGCCACGACCAGTAGCGCCAGTTACGGCACCGGTTGCTGCGCCACAAGCTGCCCCCGCACCTCAGCCAGCCATCAATCCAGCACCCGTAGCACCAGCACCTATCGCTCCAGTTACTCCAACCCCTGTAGTGCAACCCGAAGCAGCTACTCTGCCACAACCGACAGCACCATTCTCAACCGCTCGTCCCGCTAATCTTGGCGAACGTGTTATTCAACCTATCGAACAATCAGCAGCCACGCAAAATATTGGCTCTCGTATTGATGAAGCACTCAGCGGACTTGATACTACACCAGCATTCACCGCGCCGGCAGTAGCCGCAGCGCCAGCACCCGCCGTGCCAGCGCCATTAAGCGCACCAGCCCCGCAGCAGACCGAAGCAATTCAGTTTGAAGAGACTCCTCGCCAAACACCGCCAACCGCATAACACTAACACTATTCCACAAAGGCAGCTCGATGAACAAATCTTCCAAACAAACCGTTGGATTTACTATCGTTGAGCTGCTTATTGTTATTGTCGTCATCGCTATTTTAGCTGCAATTACCATTGTGGCTTTTAACGGTATTCAGGAGCGGGCTCGTGCTAGCGCGGTTAGCTCAGCCCTCACGCAAGCCCACAAGAAACTGATGGAATACCAGGTTGATTTCCCGGATACATTTCCAGCTGACAAGACCGCTCTAGAAAACCTTGGCATCAAAGACACCGGCAGTGTTACCTACCAGTACACCAGGACCACCGGCACGCCAGACGCCTACTGCCTAACCGCCACAACCGGTCCTACTTCATACAAGATCAGCTCGACATCTACCACTCCTAATGCAGGTGGATGCGCCGGGCACGGGCAGGGCGGAGTCGCAGCAATTACCAACCTCGTAACCAACCCGTCTTTTGAGACATCATCCGGCACAGTCAACGGCCAGCCAGGCCTTGCGGGCGTTAGCTGGCACTCTACCAATGGCTCGGCCGCCTATCGCACCAACAGCTGGGCTAACTCGGGTACATATTCAGTTCATATCGCCCCGTCCACCAACGGTAGCGTAGACACCTTTGCTCAAATTCCCGTTGCATGGTTCAACCCAGCGATGCAAGCAGACGCCAAGATCTCTGTTGCAGGCTACCTTCGTATCCCACAAACCAGTGCGCTCGCTCAAGACGGTCGCGCCCGTCGCATCCACCTGGTTGTCAACACCTCCGCCGGCACTACAGCAGTCATCCAAACCGCAGCCGCCCCAAACACAGCAGGCACTCACTTGGTACGCGGAGTACTCACCGTGCCAAGCAATTTCACCTCGCTCAGCTTCGCTCGCCTCTATAACGGATACAGCGATGTTGGGGTTCAGTGGGACTCGCTCACTGTCGTAGCAGGCGACTACCCGAACCTCATGCCAGCAGACGGAGGCTCAGCTAACTGGGTGTGGAATGGCACGGCACATGCCGCCACCTCAACAGGACCTGCGCTCTAATGCAAAAACGTCCCAACCCTGGCTTTACAATTGTCGAACTTCTTATTGTCATTGTAGTGATTGCCATCTTGGCTGCCATTTCAATCGTGGCTTACAACGGCATCCAGGAGCGGGCTCGCATCAGTTCGGTCAGCGCCGCACTCAGCCAGGCTCACAAAAAGCTTGTCGCGTATCAAGTTGATTTCCCGGATACATTTCCAGCTGACAAGACTGCCCTCGAGAACATTGGCGTCAAAGATTCCGATACCGTCTCCTATCAATACAGTAGAACTGCCGGCTCACCCGACTCTTACTGTCTAACTGCCACGACTGGCCCCACCTCATACAAAATCAGCTCCGCAACCCCATCTCCAGCACCCGGTGGCTGCGCTGGACATGGCACAGGGGGAGTTGCAGCTATTACGAACCTTGTAACCAATCCTAGCGCGGAAACAAATGCAACAGGCATGACGGGACTCTTTGGCGCCGGCGGGGCAGGGACCGCCTCTCGCCTGAGTGGTAGCGGCCAGAGCGGTCCGAACTACTTCCGAGTCACTTGGTCAACGCCACCGACGTCCATGACATCATCTGGACTCTGGATCTCCTCAAATGCCTCAACACCCAATGCTGCGGGCAAGACATACACCGCCTCGGGATATCTACGCGCCTCATGGGCCGGGGGCACTTTTAATCTCAATCTTGTCCCGTACAGCAGCACTTGGACGTACACGGGCGGGGAGGTCTATGGATCCCCAATCACCCTGAGCGCAAACACGTGGACCCGCTTTACCGCCACACTTACCGCTCCCGCCGGAACCGACAATATGACCGTACGCCTCCGAGCGGCCGGTGGCACACTTCCGCCAGTAAACGCCTCGCTTGATGCAGATGCATTTATGCTCACCGAGGGCACTTCAGCCCCGTCCTACGCCGACGGCAATAGCACCAACTGGGTCTGGAATGGCACGCCAAACAACTCCACCTCAACAGGGCCATGACCGCAGTTGAGAGTGCTATACTAGTCACTGTATGAATTCACCAGAACGCCTCAATAAATATCTCGCACTACAGCTCGGCATTTCACGCCGCGAGGCCGACCTTCTGATCGAAAAGGGAAGAGTCACTCTTGATGGCACACCCGCTACGCTAGGCGCACGCGTTACAGATGAAAAGATTCTTGTCGACAATAAGCCCGTCACAGCTTCGACAGCCCTGCAGTACATTGCCCTACATAAGCCGGTTGGGTACGTCTGCTCGCGCAAGCCACAAGGTGATGCACCTACTGTCTATAGTCTTTTACCAAAAGAGTTCCACGCCCTTAAGCTCGTCGGTCGCCTCGACAAGGACAGCTCTGGGCTTATTCTGCTTACTAACGACGGTGATTTCGCCTACCGTATGACACACCCGAAGTTTGCCAAAACAAAGGTATATAAAGTCAAGCTCGACAACGAACTTGCACCCCTCCATCAGCAAATGATCGCCGACTACGGTGTTCAGCTTGAGGATGGCACGAGTCAATTTGCGCTCATGCGTCTCAGCGACAACCATCGCCAAGACTGGCAAGTCACGATGAGCGAGGGGCGCAACCGACAGATCCGCCGCACTTTCACCGCGCTCGGCTACACAGTCATCAAGCTTCACCGAGTGCAATTTGGTAATTATTCACTCGGTGATATGAAGTCAAAAGAGTATAAAGTTGTCGATATTCAGTAGGTGATATAACAAAAAAAGAAACCCCTTGCCATACACAGCGCAAAGGGTTTCTTTTACGCCAGATGGCAAAGGGAGATAGTAGCGAAGGCCAGCCTTATGCTACATGAATGCCAATGACACGAGGAAGGAATTTCCACCCATCCTCGGTATGGTACTCAAGCACATCACCGGTCTTCAGCAGATGTGGAGGCTCGAAAGTCGACACGCCGTCGCCTTCGCTTGCCTCCGTGCGCCGCACTCGTAGACGGTGGGAAATACCACCATCAAGAGCCAAGGTTAGACCACTGGCCACCCACTTAGCTCGGACAAACTGCACCACTGGAACAGTATCTTTGTCTCCTTCGTCACCAGGTGTCCAAAGAAAGACAAACAACACTGCGCCAATCGGCAAGTCCTTCACATTAAGCTCCGACTTGGCAGCCTGCACTACTTCACGCGTTGCTTCGATCGTTCTCATAGCCCCACTCCTTATTTACTAGATCGACAACTTGCTGAGATATTATAACATTAAATATAGTTATTATCAATAATTGCATTCGTTCCTGCTTATGCTCGCAAACTCTCGTTGTCTCTGTTATAATTACTTCAAGTTATGGCCTCTAAATTACCAACGGTAGCGATTATTGGACAAGCGAACGTCGGCAAGAGTTCGCTTTTTAATCGTATGGTTCGCGCCCAGCAGGCAATCGTTGCCCGTGAAGCAGGTACCACACGAGACAATGTCCTTGGTCGCGTCGAACACAATCATCATCAATTCTGGCTTGTCGACACTGCCGGTCTCAAAGACCCGAACGACGAATTCGAAGCAAGCATCCAAGAACAAATTACCGAAGCAGCCGACGCAGCTGACGTTATTCTTGTCGTTGTCGACAGTACTCAGTATGTCAGCGACCAAGACCGCTTCGTCGCTAAAAAGGCGCTTCGCAGCAAGAAGCCTGTCATCCTCATCACCAACAAAGATGACCTAAAGGACAATCTTCCAACCGACGAGTTTAAGCGTCTCGGTATTAAGACGATTATCCGCACCAGCGCCGAGCACAACCGCAATATCAGCACGGTACTCGACGAAATCGTCACGCTTATCCCAGCAAAAAGTGAAGAGGAGCCAGACGAAGTACTACGCGTCGCGCTGATTGGCCGCCCGAACGTCGGCAAATCAAACCTTTTCAATACGCTCGCCGGTAAGCAGCAGGCGCTCGTCGCTAATATCGCCGGCACCACTCGTGACGTTAACCGCGTTGCTATCCGCTACGGCGGCCGCGACATCGAACTCCTCGACACCGCCGGTATGCGCAAGCCAGGCAAACAAGAGGTCGGTATTGAGAAGTTCTCAGTACTACGCACCCTCCAGGCTATCGAAGAGGCTGACATCTGCTTCCTCTTAATGGACGTTAACGAACTCAACACTCAGCTCGATCAGCGCCTCGCCGGCATTATCGACGAAGCAGGCAAGGGAATGGTCATCGTTATCAGCAAGTGGGATAGCGTCGAAGGTAAAGATGCCTACACTCGCGACGCCCTGGCGCCCCGTATTGCCCATACCTTCAACTTTACCCCATGGGCACCACTCATCTTCACCAGCTCCGTCACTGGACAGAACGTCACGAAGCTCTTTGACCTTGCGCTCGACATCGATGCTCGACGCAAGCAGACCACCAAGACACGCGTTCTCAACGACATGCTGCAGCAAGCTATCCAGAAGCACCCACCAGCTGGCCTTAAGAACACACATCCGAAGCTGCGCTACATGGTTCAAACCGACACAGCACCACCATGGTTTGTTATCTACGGCTCAAACCTCAAGTTTGTTCACTGGAGCTACAAGCGCTACCTAGAACGACTCCTACGTGACACTTACAACTACGCTGGTACACCGATCAAGCTCAGCTTCCGTGACGAGAAGCAGATCAAAGCCAACAAAGAGCGTATTGCTCAAGGCAAGGCCCCTGTCACTAAGAAATACAAGCAGCAAAAAGAAGCTGAAAAAGCCGAGCAAGCCGAAAAAGAAGCTCGCGACAAATAAAAAAACAGCCCCTCACACTGAGGGGTTTTTGTTTACCAATTATTTAGCCCCGCCGACCCCCGCAAATGCGAGGGGAGACGGGGCAATAGGGCGTGGCTACACGAGCGCTACCGCTAAAGCGGCATCAGCGTGAACCAGGCCACCGCCACGGCGGCCAATCCGCAGAATAGCGCCACAATGACGCCACCTGCGACATAGCGTCTGCCGTGTCGTTTTCGAGTACGATTGTACTCATTGTCGGTGCCGACACGTGCATCATTTTCTATTGTTCTACCAATAAAAATCAGCACGAATCCCACAACCACCAGGCCGATCAGCCCAAATAGCAGCGGCGTCATCCACTCAGCGTCGAGAAGCATGTCGCCACCCCGAAACCTCAGGCTTGCTATTGTACCAGCGGACTGCAGCAACCAGGACCGTCGCCAGACTGAGCACAGTGACAGCAGACAAGCCTGCCAGTACCTCCAAGTGACTGCCTAGCCAATTCAGGCCAGACTCCAACTCGGCGGTAACCTCCTGTACCCATGTCGTAACCTGCTCGAGCTTATCGGGCTCGTTTACGTTCATACTACCCCTACCTTTCATATCGGTGACAATGGCATAGTACTAAAATATATTGTAACATATTTTTATATTTTTATCAATACAGTATAGTAGTAACAGATGAAAGTAATCTTTGCGCAAGGCAACCCTGGCCGCCAATATACCGCCACCCGTCACAACGTCGGGTTTATCATTCTTGACGCGCTTGCAGATGGCGCTAATTTTGCGCCGAAGCCAAAGTTCTTCGCAGAAATGGCTGAAACACAAATAGCAGGGGAGAAAACCCTGCTCGTCAAACCGCAAACTTTCTACAATGAAACCGGCCGTAGCGCCCGTGCCATCCTCGATTTCTACAAGCTCGACCCGAGTGACCTGCTCGTCATTCACGATGACCTCGCTCTCCCATTTGGTAGCCTACGCATCCGGGAAAAGGGAAGTGACGCCGGCAATAACGGCATCAAGTCGCTGAACGCCCATCTTGGCCCAGACTACATGCGCCTCCGCGTCGGCATCTACAACGACCTTCGCGACCGCATGCACGATGCCGACTTTGTGCTCGGTAACTTATCAAGCACTGAACAAGCTTTCTTGATCAAAACAATCATCCCAAAAATTGATGAGCTTGTTGGGTCCTTCTGCAGGGGCAGCCTTGAAGCCTCGAGTCACACACTCGCCCCGTAAGGTGTTGCTTACTAAATATTTTCCCATTTAGCGACACGATCGCCGTCATGATAATACTCATGGCCGCCCCAGGCCGACATAAACAGCTCGTCACGCTCAAGAGGCGTCACGGCCGTCAGTGCTTTGTCTAAACTGAGCGTATCCGGGTAGACGGTGTCGTCAGAAAGAGGCGCCAAGCTGCGCTCAACCAGGGCGGCATTTGTAAACTCATACCGTTTCGTGCAGATATAGCCAGGTTTACTGCAGTGAACCCTAAAGTCGTGCATTGTACGAATTGGCTGCGCCTCGTTTGCATACGCTTCATACTTATACAGCATCCACATAGAAGGCGATGCATAGGTCATCGCATCAGATACAGCCTGGAGCTCCGCCGTAGCAGCATCGTATGCCACCTGCAGGGGCATAGTGTCAACTTGGCGCAGCTTGGCCTTTGCAAGTTCGCGCCGACAGTCTGCTTGGCGCTGAGCTACCGCCTGGTAGCTCTTGTACATATCGATGAGCTGATCAACCTGCTGGCGTATCTCTTGCTTATCCACGCGTCACCTCTGCCATAAAGGCTTCGGCCGTCAGCGTCGTGGCCGCCTCGCCAATACAGACAAGCTGCGAATTTTTCGCAGTATCTGCTGGGCGAACGCGGCACTGTGCTGGTGTCGCCTCGATATGCCACCAGTCGCCATCACCATCGGCAATATCGCCCTTCATGCGTCGCAGGCCAAACTCGGCTGACAGCATCGGCCAGCTTTGCTCAATTGAAGCGGGTGACACAGGACCAGGGAGCCGAAGAACTGTATAGTTTACCGCGCTATCATGCGACTTAATCTCACCATCATGCTCCACATAGTAGTCAAGCACTTGCGATGGCCTATCAAGTAGCGCAAGGTCACACACACCTTCGGTTACCGGAGCAACAGGGAGTGTGCGGATTGCCTCAAGTCGCTCCAGCAAAATAACGTAGTCCTCCGGCGCTAGCAGATCGGTCTTACTTACAAGTAGTGTGTCGGCCGCCTGTAACTCGTCGTGGTACACCTCGAGCGAGTCCGGATGAGCGACCGCCTCAACGGCATCGAGAACAAAAATACCGTGCGCCAGTTCGTACTTATCAAGAATATTACCCACGATAAGCTTTTCAATCAGCATCAATGAATTTGCCACACCTGTTGCTTCGATAATAACCGGCTCAGGACTATCAGCGAGCGACAACAGCGCTTCGATCAATTCATCTCCGGTCGAACAGCAAATACACAAGCCGGCGATCGTCTTCACTTCCGCCTGATGGTCATGTAGCTGGTCGGTGTCGACACTGGTGCTAGCAAATTCATTTTCAATGACACGCGCAGACTGGAATTGCGGCTGTTTTAATAGCTCCCGTAAGAGTGTTGTTTTACCGGCGCCAAGCGGACCGTTGATCAGGTAAAGTTTTGGTTTCATGATAACTCTTTCTTATATACAAATACTGAATTAATAACTTCATCGTCGGGGTGGTATTCCTCAAGCAGCTGCACACCGGCTAAATCACGTGCCTCAATCGCGGGGTACAGAAGGCGTCGCGCACCAGCGGCACTGCGCACAATCAACCGTCCGTCGTTACGCAGGGAAGGGAGGATGTGATCAATAATCGACTGCTTATCCGCAAGTGACTCACCAGCAAGACCCGCTATCAGTATGGCGTCGTATGAGGCCTCCAGGTGAACCGTTTGGCCATCGCCCAGTAAGGTTTCACCTTGTATACCCAAAAGCCCACTGACACTGCGACAAAGCACCACAGCCCGCATTGATATGTCGACATGATCAACCACAAGACCACGCTGGCGTACATACTCTAGGGCACTAAGCGGCAGAGGACCGCTCCCAATAATCAACAGCCGCGCCCTAGGCACAAGTGGCATGCCGCTTTTCTCAACGAGATCAATTTCTCGTCGAACCAGCTCGGCGTAATTGTCCGTATAGGGGAACTGCTCTAGGACCGCGCGAGGATCTTCAGCGCACTGAATCTTCCGCGCCCAGTAGAGCTCAAGTTCAGTTTCAGCAGCCGAAGCCGCGCGCTGCACATTGCGCATCGTTTCGTCTGTAAATGTCATTTGGTCTGGTGCTTGCACTACCCCCTCAACAAGCCGAGAAAATAGCTCGTTGACAACAGCGGAGGGGCGATAGTCATC
The DNA here is from genome assembly GCA_966210935.1 of uncultured bacterium. Lineage (GTDB taxonomy): Bacteria > Patescibacteriota > Saccharimonadia > Saccharimonadales > Saccharimonadaceae > CBIHLX01. The sequence continues at coordinate 15,677 of CBIHLX010000006.1, forward strand.
AATCGCGAGCACTTGTTCAATAGAGTTCTGTAACATGGTTTCACTATAGCCCCTCCGCTTCATCTAATGCAAATAAGTTGCAGTAACATGCTATACTGCAACCAATGGACAGCCAGCTTGCCACTCTCTTATCAGAACATCACCTTCGCCTCACTACTCCCAGGCGCCAGATTTTTGACGAACTCACGCGAGCCCACGAGCCACTCAGTATCGTACAGTTAACAAAGCTCCTTCCGGACGCTGATAGGGTAAGCATCTACCGCACGATTGAACTTTTCACGAGGCTCGGTATTACGACAGCCGTCAACTACGGCTGGAAACAGCGGTATGAGCTCGCATCACCGCTAAAGCCGCATCATCATCACTTATTTTGCACATCCTGCTCAAGACACATTGAAATACATTCAAAGCACCTTGAAGCACTTATCGAGACCATCGGTAAAGAACAAGACTTCACACCACGTAACCATCACTTTGAAATTACTGGTACATGCAACCAGTGTCGTGCGACGTCGCCTAATTGACCACTCATACGAAAAGTTTTATAATATACTCAGTTGCAAAGCCTCCATAATCATCAGTGACGCTGGCTTCGCAATGAAGTTCGGCTGCTACGCACTCTCCGTAAGGAATCCGAATGTACATTCAAACTTCACGTAAACAGTGGGCGATACTTGATCACGAAGTGTGTATACTCCATGAATACCTCCAGCGCCGCGGCTTGTATACACTCCCCGCGAAAGTGATCGTAGAAAGATCTCTCGTAAACAGCACGCTCTTTATCGGACCATGGCACATTCCTCTTCATTCAAGCTCAATAGTACACACAGAGATACTGAAGAGCTTCAATCCGCAAACCGACAAGCTACGCCTGCCTATCCTTCTACTCGAAAATGAAACCGTAGCAACACAAGCTGAAGGATCCTCTCTCTACCTCCCGATGACGCGACAAAATACGTCACGTGAATTATTCAAGGATGCGCTGCATGTAGTGTCATCGTGGAATAACTTCCTCGGGCCAGATCCACTACTTCGTGAATTTTTGTAATCTATCAGCCGAACACAAAACCCGCCGTAGCAATACGGCGGGCTGTTCAATTGTGTATATTTTTTCCACTTAAAAAGCGCCAGGTAAGGGTGGGCATCACCTGGCGCCGTTTAACCCTTTAACGCACCCCTGGGGGTTAAGCGTGACCCACCTCACACATAATGGAGGTCCGCCGGTTAAAGGGATTAGTATGCATGCAATGTTTTTGATGCTACGTAGTGGAGGGTAGAATACTGCGTAACACATTGCACACAACCTAACATAAGTTAGAATAGGGGGTATAATGTACGTTTGGTTGAACTCGCAGTCGCAACCAATCGTCTTTGATATTAGCACGTATTTGACTTTTCGTCAACACCTTTTGACACATTTCGTATGAAAATCAATAGAGCCACCCCCGACAAACACCCATATTTACAGCCATTATTAAGGCTACACAAGGTGCCAAAGAATATCTTTTTTCGCGGAACCCTTCCTGACGCACGTATCCCAAGTGTTGCGATCGTAGGCACGCGCAAGCCGACTACTTACGGCAAAGAAGTGACTTACACCCTGGCTGCCGATCTGGCACGCCGGGGTGTAATTATTATTAGTGGCCTAGCACTGGGTACCGATAGCATTGCTCATCGAGCCTGCCTTGAAACTGGTGGCATCACGCTTGCCGTCATGGCAAATAGCGTCGAGCAGATCTACCCCCGCACACATGCAACCCTTGCTGAACAAATCCTTGAAAAGGGCGGGGCACTCCTCAGCGAGTACGAACCACCAACTGATCCTCGTGATTACCAGTTTCTAGCGCGCAACCGCATCGTAAGTGGATTAGCCGACGCTATCCTCATCACTGAAGCCGCCGAACGCAGCGGAACACTCTCTACAGCCGCCCACGCGCTTGAACAGGGTAAAGAAGTATTTGTCGTGCCAGGCAATATCACCAGCCCCATGAGCGCCGGCTGCAACGCACTTCTCAAGCAAGGTGCGCACGTCGCCACTTGCACCGAAGACATACTGGAAGTTATCGCACCTGATCTCCTCATACAACAGACAAGCCTTGCCCTTGGCAACACGCCACTAGAGACGGCTATTATTGAGTGTATTCAAGCGGGTTTACGTGACGGTGAGGAAATCCAGCGAACAACCGGCGCAAGCGCCGCTGACCTTAATCTAGCTCTCACTATGCTCGAAATTGCCGGAAGTATCCACGCACTTGGCGGCAACCAATGGGCGCTTCGATAGACAAATTATAATTATTGTTGTATTATATAGGTATACGTTGAACCCTCATGCACCACCGTGTCGAAGTTCCGTACGGACTTTTGATACGCCCTTCGAGTGAAAGAGGCACCATGCCACACGCAATCCAAACTGGCAATATGAAACGAGCCCTCCGTAAAGCATCGGTTCGCTGCCAGCTCGCTGGTGTACCACCGGGAGAACGAGCAGCGATATGGGTACTTGGCATTATAGACACCCAACCGTTCACCGCCGGCCTTGTCGAGACACACGAACACATCCTGCCACTCCTAAACGACGTCGTTTTTCTTGTGGAGACAGCCCGATTCGGCGTCAAACATCACGAGAAGGAAGGGTTCATCCCACTCGATGCACAGGACTTTGTCAGGTCGATCACCAAATCGACTAACAGTCCAGCAGAAGCATCAGCAATTCTGGCGCCTTATTTTGAGGCAGTAAGCCGATTGCCATAGTATCAAACGTCCGAAGCCGTCACATCACGTGGCGGCTTTTGACATTTACATCTACATAGACAATGGACAGTAGCTCATTATCATGATACAAATACATCATTGCGTCGAGCTTGTCGCATACAATACGTATCAGAGCTCCGCGTGACGGACTTTTGATACCCCGACCACCCGAAAGGAACCGTCATGCCCATCGTGTCGTCAGCCATTCACGAGACTCATTGTCAGTACACCAGAAGTATACGGCGCTATGCGATTTACCGAGCACAGCTTCCAGCGCTTGCGCCCGGCACCAACGAGATTATTGACCGACTCGCAGCCCTGGCCAGCATGGTTCGAACCAACTACTTGGCGTCGTCGCTTGATCGCTGGACCATCCTCGGTACGCAGTACCAGATCTTCCAGCTTGACGACTCGCTGCATGGTCTCGCCGAAGGTCGAGAGGGCTTTATTAGCCCCCTCGACACCAGGCGACCGGCCAACACTCCAGTCATGACTACCGCATCGATCCCGTTTGCTGTTCTTGTTGAAGAGAACGTGCAAAACGAAGAGGGGATTGAGCAGTTGCTTACCCTCGGCGACACCCTATACGCCGTCGGTCGGCGCGCACTGCGCATGCATGCCCTGGAGCAGGTGAGCTAATCCTGTCTGCGTTCCTCAGTATCAAACGTCCGAGGCCGTCGCATATTGTGACGGCCTTTGACATGTCTAGACTTTACAAACCTCATCCGGTTGCGTATAAATAAGCCCTGTGCTTAGCTGAATACATAAGCATGAACAGGATTTATGAGTAAAAATTTAGTAATTGTAGAGAGCCCAGCCAAGGCAAAGACTATCGAGAAATACCTCGGTAAAGATTTTCATGTCCTCTCGAGCGTGGGCCACATTCGCAGTATCGTAAAGAAAACCAAAGACGGAACGCCGCCGATAGACGTCAAGAACGGGTTTGAAACTCAATACGAAGTTGACCCCGAAAAAAAGAAAGTCATCACCGAGCTTAAGCGAGCCGTTAAGACCGCCGAGCAAGTCTGGCTCGCAACCGATGAAGACCGCGAAGGGGAGGCGATCGCCTGGCACCTTTGCGAGGTATTAAAACTTGATCCGAAGACTACGAAACGAATCGTCTTCCACGAAATCACCAAAGACGCTATTACAGAGGCGATCAAGAGCCCTCGTACCGTCGACATGAGCTTAGTCCGCGCCCAACAGGCTCGTCAAATTTTGGACCGCCTGGTGGGATTTGAGCTCAGCCCCGTGGTTTGGCAAAAAGTTCCCGGCGGCAAATCTGCCGGCCGCGTTCAAAGCCCAGCAGTTCGCCTGCTTGTCGAGCGTGAACGTGAAATTTCCAAGTTCGAAGGCTCTTTCCAGTTCAAGGTAACTGCTATGTTCACCTACGATGGAGAAGAGGTGAAGGCCGAACTGCCACAGCGCTTTAATACCGAAGAGGAAGCCCAAGCCTTTCTCCAGAGCCTGATCGGCGCTTCATTTACCGTCACCGACATCACGACCAGCCCGTCAACTCGCAACCCAGCGGCGCCATTTACTACCAGTACACTTCAGCAAGATGCCAACGCCAAACTTGGCTTTGGTTCAAAAGCCACTATGGCCAGCGCCCAGAAGCTCTACCAAGAAGGTAAGATCACCTACATGCGTACCGACTCGGTCAACCTATCAGGCCAAGCCATTACCGCAGCGGCTGCATATATTAAAGACGCTTTTGGTGAGCAGTATTCACAGATTCGTAAGTTCAAGACCAAATCGTCAAGCGCACAAGAAGCTCACGAAGCAATCCGTCCGACCGACATGCGTGTCGAAAAGGGCAGTAGCAATGAATATGACCAGAAGCTATACAACCTGATCCGTAACCGCACGCTCGCCAGCCAGATGGCGCCAGCTAAGCTTGAAAAGACGACCATCACTATTGCCATCAGCACGAGCGACAAGAAGTTCGAAGCTAAGGGTGAGGTGATTATCTTTGACGGCTTCCTTAGGGTGTATGGTGGTGGCAAAAAAGAAGATGACATCTTGCCGCCAGTTAAGTCAGGTGACACACTCGCCATTGCAAGCGCAAACGCCAAGCAGATCTTTGCTCGTCCACCCGCACGATTCACTGAAGGTAGCCTCGTCAAGAAGCTGGAAGAGTTGGGTATCGGCCGTCCGTCAACCTACGCGACCATCATCAACACCGTCCAGGTGCGCGGTTATGCTGAACGTGGTGAAGGCGAAGGTACGCCACGTGATGTTATATCGCTAAGCCTCAAGGACGGCAGTGTTGAGCGTGAAATCATCCAGGAGAAGACTGGCGCCGACAAAGGAAAACTCGTGCCAACCCCAAGTGGTGAATTGATCAGTGACTTCCTTGGCAATCACTTTGAGCAAGTTGTAGACTACGGCTTTACCGCTGAAGTCGAAGAGCAGTTCGACAAAATTGCCAGCGAAAAAATGGAACGCAACGTCATGCTCCAAGGCTTCTACGATCCATTCCACAAACTCATCCTTGAATCAGGCGGCATCGACCGCTCGACCGTTGGCGCCTCTCGCGAAATCGGCATTGACCCAAAGACCAACAAGCCGATCACCGCACGCTTTGGCCGCTTTGGCCCGATGCTCCAGCTCGGCTCAACTGAGTCAGAAGAGAAGCCACAGTTTGCGCCAATGCCAGCTGGCAAAAAGATTGAAACCATCACTCTCGAAGAAGCCCTCCACGCCTTCAAGCTACCCCGCACCGTTGGCGAGACCAAGGACGGCAAGGTGATTAAAGCAAACATCGGCCGCTTCGGTCCGTACATCCAAGTCGACAAGCTGTTTGTCAGTATCAAGCCGCTCGACCCGCACGATATCACCCTTGAGCAGGCCCTTGAGCTCTACGATGCAAAACTAAAGGCAGAAGCAGAGAAGAACATTGCTGACTTTGGTGACGGCATCAAGGTCCTAAACGGTCGCTATGGTCCGTACATAACCGACGGCAAGAAAAATGCCAAGATTCCGAAGGACACCGATCCAAAGACGATCACTCACGAACAGGCCAAAGAGTTGCTCGCCGAGGCGACTCCAGCAAAAGGTCGCTTTGCTCGCAAAACAGCGGCGAAGAAACCAGCAGCAAAAAAGACGGTGACCAAAAAGCCTGCAACAAAGAAAAAGTAACTAATTTACCCGTTCATAAATAGGTGGTATGCTATGCGTACCACCTATTTCCGTATGTAAGGATACACTCATGACACAAAAAGCAGTGCATGTTTTTATCGGAGGCAACGACGATAGCCTAGCTATCATTGGGCATTCGAATGTTAGTAGACAGGAGGCGGAGGATCAGGCGAAGAAGTATTACGCCACACCTCAGGGGGCGCAAGCTTCAGAAGGAGGGAGGCCGATGACCCTCTACGCAAAAGCAGAGAAGCCCGAAGCTATCGACGCAACACGCGACATCGCCACCCTCACTGCAGACACCGTCTACCGACTTATGGGACAGGGGTACATTACGCACCACGCTGGTGTCACCCTGTAGGGTGTTTACAAGCCCGTCCACTGAAGAACCCGCCTCCACAGGAGGTGCCGCGCGCTTCTAGGGGCGGGTTCTTTCATGCCAGATTCAAGCAATAGATAGCAGATAAGCATAAGCTTGTAAAGACATAATGACACATCATTCCATAATAAAAAGCCCCAAAACACTCTTTACTAATACTGTCTACTTCATGCTATAATTAGTTATACAGCACAACTATTTGACAATTTATAAATATTGTTCTATAGTCATACATAGATAGATTAAAAAATAGTAACCAGATTATCTGCAGAGTGGGACAGAGAGGAATACACTAAGCTGCCATGAGCGATGCCACACAAACCGATACAGCGACCAGCCTAAAAACAGCGGTAACCGATATTTTAAATGTGATTGACCAGGAGCGTGAGCGTGAGATTATCACTCGTCGCTTCGGCCTACTCGACCGCCGTGAAACCCTTGAACAAATCGGCGAACTCCTTGGCATCACACGCGAACGCGTCCGACAGCTTGAAAAAGCAATCTTGATTCGTCTCAAAATTGCCGCCGAAGAAGGCAAAATTCCTGCCGTCCACGACATCGAGCGTCTCATTGTCCGTGACCTCTCTGAGAACGGCCGCCTAGCTCGCGTTAGCGATATTACCGACCGTCTTATTGGCAAAGCAGGGGAGGCAAACAACCTTAGCCGCTCTCACGTTGCCTTTGTCGCCGAGCTCGCTCCGAAGCTTGTTGTAGTCAGCGAAAACGACAACTACCACCACGCGATCGCTATCAGCGAATACGGTGACGAAAAAGCAATCCGTGCTCGTGTTGACGAGATCGTTAAGACTATCAAAAAGCATGGCGAGCCAATTTCAATCGAAGGCCTTCACGAACAACTTGACTACGAAAACCCAAGCCAGGTCCGTGCCCTTGCTAGCGTCAGTAAGCTTCTCGCACACCTCAAGGACAGCTGGGGTCTTGCGAAGTGGCCAACCGTCAACCCAAAGAACATCCGTGACAAAATCTATGTCATCTTAGCCGACAACACCACACCTATGCACTTCTCTGACATCGCTAAGTCAATCAAAGAAAGTGGCTTTAAGCGTAAAGACGTCACCACTCAGGCAATCCATAATGAACTTATCAAAGATAAGCGCTTCGTTCTTATTGGCCGCGGCATCTACGCTCTCGATAGCTGGGGCTTCTCAAAGGGCACCGTTGCCGACATCATTACCGATGTCCTCAAGAATGCTACCGAGCCACTTCACCGTGATGAAATCGTGAAGCGTGTTCTTAAAAGCCGCCAGGTGAAGGAAACTACCATTCTTCTCAATCTCCAGAGCAAGCCACAGTTCAAGCGCGTCGCCAAAGCAACCTACGTACTCGCTGACGACGAAAGCAAACCCACTAAGGCTTCAGCCGCACCGACAACCGGTGATCTTGCCGGTCAGGCAACCGCTTAAGGTTTACTTGCAACCCTCGTCAAGAGGTGAGAGAATAGACGATAGTTATGGATGTTCTTTTGTGGATTTTCACTCTGCTACTGCAATGGTACGTCTGGCTGCCAATTGTTCTGGTGCTGCTGTTTTTGACGTGGCGTAACTACCAACGCGTCGAAAAAGCAGCTGACTTTGACAGCGTCCTCCTCGTCCTTGAGATTCCAAAAGCTAACGACAAGTCGGAGCTTGCCGCCGAGCAGCTTTTCGCCAGCCTTCACGGTATTCTTCGCGACAAAGCGGAGCTTAAATACAGCGGCGGCATCCAGGAACATCTTAGTTTTGAGATTGCCTCCGTAAATGGCCAGATCCGTTTTTATGCCTGGGTACCAAAAGCTCTGCAGAGCTTCGTTGAAGGACAGATCTATTCTCAGTACCCAACCGTACAAATCCATACTGCCGACGAAGATTATGTAACCCACGAGCGTCAGCACAGCGTCACATACACCTCAGAGATCACCCTCACCGACAGCGAGTTCCTGCCGATTAAAACCTTCCAAAACTTCGAAGTTGACCCGCTTGCCGGCATCACCGGTACACTTGCCAAGCTCGAATCAACCGGCGAAGAACTTTGGGTGCAAGTACTCGTGCGCCCCCTGGCCGACGACTGGCACAAGGCCTCTGACAACTGGATCAACAGCGTCAAAAACGGCAATCCGTTTGCATTTTTAAGTGGCGGTTTTAGCCTAAAGCTACTCGGCAGCTTATTTGAAGCAATGTGGAAAGTTCCAGAGCAGGGGAGCGGTACAGCAGCACCCAAAGAGCTCTCTGACCGCAACAAGAACCGCATTGCCGAAGCCGAAAAGAAGGCAACAAAGCTTGGCTACCAGGTCAAAATCCGCCTAGCATACCTTGGCGAAAGTGAACCAAACGCCAAGCTTCGCATGCAGGCTATCGTTGGTACGTTTAAGCAGTTCAACAGCACCAACCTCAACGGATTCCGCATGTCGGCACCAAGCTTCAAGCCAGAAGACCTCGCCAAGTACAGCCAACGTCAGTTTGGAGACCGTGGCTTTATCCTCAATATCGAAGAACTGGCGTCAGTCTTCCACTTGCCGCACACCAACGTTGAAACCCCAAATATCGTTTGGGCCTCTTCGAAGACAGCCGAACCACCAGCGAAACTACCGATTATCACCGGTAATAGCGCTGTTGATGAAAACATCAGCGCCTTTGGCCTTACCAACTTCCGCGGCATCAACCACCAGTTTGGTATGCTGCGCTACGACCGTTCTCGCCACGTCTACATCATTGGTCAGACCGGTGCAGGTAAGTCGGGCATGCTCGAGCTCTTCGCACTTTCCGACATCTTCCACGGCCAAGGTTACGCTATCATCGACCCGCATGGTGACTTCGCTATCAACAATATGCGCTTCATCCCAGGCTCACGCCTGAAAGACGTCGTCTACTTCAACCCAGCCGACACGGCATTCCCACTTGGCTTCAACCCGCTTGAAGTCACCGATCCAAACCAAAAGACCAATATCAGCTCCGAAGTCATCGGTGTTTTGAAGCGTATGTTTGGTGACAGCTGGGGACCACGCCTCGAATACATCCTCCGCTACACCATCTTGGCACTCCTCGATCGTCCAGAAACCACCATGCTCGATATTACGCGCATGTTGACCGATAAAAAGTTCCGCAAAGAAACACTCGGCTACTGTAAGGACACCGTCGTCCTCCAGTTCTGGAATGTTGAGTTCAATAGCTGGACCGACAAATTCCAGGCCGAAGCTATCGCGCCAGTTCTCAACAAGGTTGGTGCTTTCACAGCCAACCCAGTGATCCGTAATATCATCGGTCAGCCAAAGTCGACTTTCAACATTCGCCAGATCATGGACGAAGGCAAGATCCTGATCGTCAACCTGTCAAAGGGTCTGATCGGTGAAGACAACGCTGGTATCCTCGGTTCATTCCTCGTCACCAAGATTCAGCTTGCCGCCATGAGCCGTAGCGACATCCCAGACATCAAGGACCGCCGCCCGTTCTTCCTTTACGTCGACGAGTTCCAGAACTTTGCCACCGACTCATTCGCCACCATCCTGTCGGAAGCCCGCAAGTACGGCCTCAACCTCACCGTCGCCAACCAGTATATCTCCCAGATGAGTGATACCGTCCGTGACGCCGTCTTCGGTAACGTTGGTACCATGATTAGCTTCCGTGTTTCTGCAGACGATGCGCCAATTCTTGCCAAGCAGTTCGAGCCACAGTTTGAGCCAAATGACCTTTTGCAGATGCACAACCGCCACTTCATTATCAACATGGTCATCAACGGCGAAAAAGCGCCAGCCTTCAGTGCGACAACTCTCACGCTACCGCCAGCCCAGACCGACAATACCGGTCGTATTATTGAGCACACCCGCCTCAATTTCAGTCGCACGAGGGCAGATATAGAGCAGGAGATTGCGAGCGCCATCAATCCACCACAACCGCAGCAACAGCCAAAGCAAAGCCAGTCTCAAGCCAAGCAGTGGCCAATCAATACGCAGAGCAACGTTATTACGCCAGCCGCCTCAAAACCAGCAGAGCAGGGAACAGGCGTGCCTTCTACGCCAAACTCTACCCCAGAGGGCGAAGCAGCTGCGCCGCCAAAGAAAAAGCGTACCCGCAAGCGTAAACGCAAGACTCCGACAGAAGGAAGCGGTGACACAGCGACGACTACCACACCGTCAATCCCAAGTCGGCCAGCGCAATCACCAGCTCCGCGTGAGCAACCGACTCCAGCAGGTGACTCTGCCGAGCTAAAGCTACGGTAAATTCCGCGTACGCCTCTTATGCTATACTGAGTATTATATTTAGTACTTAACGGGCATCTTAAGTAATACCGTGACAATACCCAACACAAAAACCGGTTTCACTATCGTTGAACTTCTCATCGTAATTGTTGTGATTGCTATTTTAGCGGCCATCACGATCGTTGCCTTCAACGGCATACAGGAACGGGCTCGCGTCAGCTCGGTAAGTGCTGCGCTTAATCAAGCCACTAAAAAGATCGCCGTTTACCAAGTGGACAATCCCAATCAGTACCCAGCCGATCTTGCAAGTATTGGTATTACTAATAGTGGCAATGTCAGCTATCAATACAGCGTCAACAATAGCGCCAGCCCAGCGGCATACTGTATCACCGCAACCACCGGCTCAACCTCCTACAAAGCCAGCTCAACAAGCACAGCACCGTCAAGCGGCGGCTGCGCAGGTCACGGGCAGGGCGGGGCAGCAGCTATTACAAACCTTGCTATTAACCCAAGTGCGGCCACAGGCGCTAACTACTGGTCAACAAACACCTCAAATAGCACCCTTAGTCGAGACCCAGCCGAGACGCGTACCGGCTCACTTACGACAGGCAGTATTCGCACTACGGTCAACGTTGCAGGCAATGCGTCAACTCAACTCTGGGACGGCTCAGCTACGCCACTTGTACCAGTATCCCCCGGAGACTCTGTGACGATTTCTGCATGGGTAAAGTCATCAGTCGCAGGCCGAACCCTGCAAATCGCTGACAGGTGGCGCAATAGCTCACTCACAGAACTTAGCGCCTCATCCAGCAGTAACTTTAGTCTGGGGACAGGATGGACACGCATAAACTTCACGGCTACAGCACCCGCCTCGGCGAGTTATAGTCACGTCTCGTTCTACTTCAACAACGGCCAGGTTGGCGACAACTGGTGGCTTGACGACGTCATGGTCTCAAAAGACTCGACGCTTTCAAACTACGCTGATGGCGCATCATCAAACTGGATATGGAACGGTACACAACACCTCTCTACCTCAACCGGCCCAACTTTATAATTCGTGTAGCCTTTTCGGGAGGGATAGTGGCCCGCACACTGTTCGATGAAGTAAATAATGATAGCCCCTTGGGGCTGTATCATGCCATTTTACAAATACAGCAGGGAAGAGGGGATCCCCACTGCATTAATCCGCCAGAAGATTACCCATAACCCCTCCTCTATCTTCAGATTACCCACCATCACGCAGTACGGCTGCGAATCTAGTTTCAAAGCTTGATTCACTAGGATGGATCCAACAGCGCGTCCAAGACGAAAGGCGGTGCAGGGGAATGTCCCCTACTTTCCCACCCGGGCCCAGCATCAGCCTAGTTTGAGCGTCGAAACGATAATAGAACATAATTAGAACATTGCCTATAAGCGCGATAGACTAGACAGATGACTGTGACTGTTGGACATACATAAGCTTTTGA
>CBIHLX010000007.1:0-26310 GCA_966210935.1 uncultured bacterium
ACCCGGATGCTACATGGGCCGCAGTGGAAGCCGCCCTCTAGCTCACAGCACCCACCACAGAGAGCACCACTATGGTGGTCTCTTTAATTTTATGATTTAATATATTAATTCCACTCAATCGAATGGACATTTACAAGCAGGTGAACAAGGGAGGCAATGTGCCTAAAAAGCTCGTAGTAACGAACGGTCTCAATCCGTACGTACGCCACTACAGGGTTATTACCGCCCCAAAAACACAGCTCATCAGAGGAAAAGAGGTGCCACTACGAACGGACGTTCGACTTCAGTCGCTCGTCACACCACTTCTGATGAACCGCGACATCACTGATACACACGCCAAAAACGGCGATCTCACCGTACACGTCAAAACCATCGAATCGTGGAGGACGGTCGACCAGATCGTCATCGACAGCATCTATAATCTCCTAGAGATAAGTATCGACGATCGTCGCAAGGTACCGATTACACGGGCGTAATCCATGCGGTAGTAACATGTATCATTCTCTTTATTCATCTGCTTGTTACTACCCCCTGCAATACACCACCTTTTGGGTGTTTTTTATTTCTCTCAACATAACCAGCCCCAACAGGCCAAAAGCACAACGCCGCATTTAGCCAAAGTGCCGTACAATAGAGTCAAGATAGAATAGCAGGGGATTAATAGAGTGTCACAGGCACTATACCGTAAGTATCGCAGTAAAAACCTCGGTGAAATCGTTGGACAAGAACACGTCACCGACATCTTAAGCCGCTCATTAAAGAGCGGGCGCATCGCACATGCCTACCTCCTGACTGGTCCACGCGGTGTCGGCAAGACTTCAATCGCACGTATCTTGGCGCACGAAATCAACCAACTGCCATACACTGACGAAAGCAATCATCTCGACATTATCGAAATTGACGCCGCCAGCAATAACGGCGTCGAGGATGTTCGCGATCTCCGCGAAAAGGTTCAAATCACTCCAGTCACTGCTAAATATAAAGTTTATATTATCGACGAAGTGCATATGCTCTCCAAGGCAGCCTTTAATGCACTCTTAAAAACACTCGAGGAACCGCCTGCTCACGTCGTGTTTATCCTTGCAACAACCGATGTTGATAAGCTACCAGCGACTATTATTAGTCGTACACAGCGCTTTGGCTTCCGTTCGATTGGTCGAGACGTAGCCGTAAAGCACCTACGCGATATTGCCACTCAGGAAAAGATCACAATCACCGACGGCGCACTCGAACTCATCGCTCAGCACGGCGACGGCAGCTTCCGTGACAGCATCAGCCTGCTTGATCAGCTCAGTAGCTTATCTGACAGTAAAGAGGGTATTTCTGAGGAGCTCGTCGAAACGACCTTGGGACTTGCGCCAACTAAACGCGTCGATGAAGTGATCGATGCCTACGACCACAAAGATCTTCAGCGAATTATTAGCTTGCTCGACACAAGCGCACGCGACGGCATCCAGACCACCGTACTAGCACACCAGCTAATCCAAACCCTACGCGAGCGCGTTGGTGAGAAGCCGCAATACATTGAACTGCTTGATCAACTCCTCGACGTTAACAAATCGTCACAGCCACACATTAAGCTTCTGACCGTACTTGGCGCTCATGCCGCACCAAAGCCAAAAACTGCAGCTCTCTCTGTCGCACCCCACGAGGTTAGCGCGACCGTTGCCGAGCTCGAACAGCAAGCCAGCAAACCGCACCCGGTCATACCATCACAGACCAAACCAGTGGCACCGGCACCGACAGCACCAACAGCCGCAAAACCAGCACCAAAGCCAGTCACTTCGTCAACACCGTCAACGTCCACCAGTGGTGCAGAAGCACTTCCGAGTGGGCCTATCTCGCTGGAAAGCTTCAACTGGGAGGCGGTGGTTGAGTATACCCGTCAGCACTACGTGGCGGTCTTTAGCGTCTTATCAAAATGCGGCTACGAACTAGAAGGTGAGAAGCTTGTCCTGTACACGTCTAATGCATTTTACAAAAAGAAGCTCGACGACATGAAGCATCGTGTTAATTTATCAAACGCTTTGATCGAAACGGGCGTTGGTAATATAGAAATCGAGACCATCGGCACCCCACCGCCACCGAAAGATAGCCAAGCGGCTGCCGTAGCTGCTATTATGGGTGGAGGAGAAGAGGTGAACGTCGCGTAAGTAGACGCTCAACAGAGGTAATGGCCCAAAAAGAAGTACCAGCCGGGAAAGTCCCGCCGCAGAATATCGACGCCGAGATGAGTTTGCTCGGTGCTGTTTTAATTGACGAAGAAGTACTGGCCGAAATATCCGAGCAAGTCACACCGCGCGACTTCTATGACAAGCGTCACGCCACCATTTTCGGTGCGATGATGCGCCTTTACGAGCGCCATAAACCTGTCGACCTCTTGACACTCACTGACGAGCTTAAGAAAAAAGATGAACTTGAAGTCCTAGGAGGCTCGGCCTATCTGACCGACCTTACTAACTACGTACCAACGGCAGCGCACGCTGAGGCTTATGCCGACTTAGTAGCTCAAAAAGCAATCCGTCGCCGTCTTATTAAGGCCAGTTCGGAAATATCAGAGCTTGGCTTTGATGAAGATCAGGACGTCCAAGAGCTACTTGGCAAAGCGGAGCAAGAACTCTTTGCCGTCAGTGACCAGTCACTAAAACAAGATCTCACCAGTATTGAACAGATTTTGACCGATAGCTTCGACCGCATGGAAGAGCTACACCGCAACAAGGGTGCACTACGCGGTATCGCAACCGGCTACCGCGACCTTGACAACATGACAGCCGGTCTGCAACGTTCCGATTTGATCATTCTTGCAGCTCGTCCTGCGATGGGTAAAACGACTTTCGTGACCAACCTCGCATACAACGTTGCGACTATTGCGAAACAGCCGGTTCTATTCTTTAGCCTCGAGATGAGTAAAGAGCAACTTGTTGACCGCATGCTCGCCGATGCCTCGGGTGTTGACTCCTGGAATATTCGTACTGGTAATCTTTCCGACGATGACTTCGCCAAACTATCTGAAGCGATGGGAGAAATGGCTGAAGCGCCAATTTATATTGATGACAAACCAGGTCTGACGGTTCTCGAAATGCGTACTAAAGCTCGCCGTGCGGCCCACGAAGCACCGCTTGGCCTCATTATCGTCGACTACCTCCAGCTAATGCAGGGTAGCGGCAAGTCTGATGGCAACCGTGTACAAGAGGTGAGTGAGATTTCGCGTGGCCTCAAATTGATCGCACGCGAGCTCAACGTGCCAGTAATCGCACTTTCGCAGCTGTCACGTTCAGTTGAAAGCCGTAGCCCACAAATCCCGCAGCTCTCCGACCTGCGTGAATCAGGTTCGATCGAGCAGGATGCCGATATTGTATCCTTTATTTACCGCCCAGGTTACTACGAACCGGATAATCCCGAATTTGAAAACATCACTAAGCTAATCATCGCCAAGCACCGTAACGGCCCGGTTGGCCACATTGATCTCTTCTTCCACCCAGAGCGCCTACGCTTCATGTCACTCGACAAAACACACGAGTAGAATATGATACAATCATAAGTACCTTATGGGTAGAAAAGTAACCGATTATCTTCTTTATCGCTGGCGCTATATTCTCGGCTATGGCGTTATTGGACTTATCGTTGTCTCACTCCTTATCGTAGCGACACTTTTTGTACCAGGTGCACTCAGCCAGGAGGAAATGCAGAGCGTGGTGACAAGCAGCCAGCCTCTCAAGTCGCTCGACCCATCACTCATCGTCAACTTCCCATATCATCTGCTGCAGCGAGCCAGCCTTAGTTTATTCGGCGTCTCAATCCTCAGCATTAAACTGCCGTCACTCATCTTGAGTCTGCTTTCAATTATCGGTATGTTCCTATTGCTGCGCGGATGGTTCCGTCACAACGTCGCCGTTCTCACGACATTGCTCATTGTCACGACAGGGCAGTTCCTTTTCTTGAGTCAACACGGCACGCCGGGCATTATCTCCGTGTTCTGGACAGTATGGATGCTTGTTGCTGCGCTTATGATTTCGCGTCGAGCACGCCTTGGATGGCTCTGGAAGATTATCCTTGCAGGTGTCGTTGCACTCAGTCTCTATACGCCACTAAGTATCTACGTTGTTATTGCACTCCTTAGTGCAGTAACACTCCACCCACATCTGCGATATATCGTTCGTCGACTACCAAAGCTCAAAACCGCCCTGGCTATTATCGTTGGTCTTATCTTACTTGCGCCGCTAGCCTACACCATCTGGCAGCACCCGCAGACTGGACTCACACTCCTAGGTGTACCGCAGGGGAGCTTTGATATTAAAGCAAACACCGTGGCTGCACTTGGCAACTACCTTGACTTCATGTCGCCAGCTCACGGCATCTACATGGCACCTCTTTACGGTATCGGCTCACTCGCACTTATCATTCTTGGCGTCCTTAGATTATTTACCGCCACCTATACCGCTCGTAGCTACATCATCACCGCATGGGTTATCCTACTGATTCCAGTTGTCATCTTAAATCCTGATTCTGTCGGCGCTACGTTCGTGCCAGCACTATTATTGATGGCTATGGGTGTCGCTTCGCTGATATCAATGTGGTACAGCCTATTCCCGCGCAACCCATACGCCCGTATCGTTGGCCTTGTGCCACTAATCATCCTGATGGGCGGCATGCTCTTAACGAGCGTTGATCGCTATATCAATGGCTACTCATACAACCCAACGCTAGCTTCTCAGTTCTCTAAAGATCTACAACTCCTCAATCGCCGCATGGCGATGAACGCCCATGCGCCAGCGACACTCGTCGTTACCGAATCTGAACGACCATTCTATGAAGTTGTTGCCAAATATAACGGTCGGCTCACCGTTCTCACAAGCACGCCAGTTACATTACCACCGACGGTCATTATCAGCAGAGAAGCGCACAAGCCTCTTGAAAACGCCACGCCAACACGAATCGTCACAAGCCCAGCTGCCGAGGATAGTGCGCGCTTCTACGTCTACAAAACAGATCAAAAATAGCGTATACTATAAGAAGTAAACGACGGAGAGGAATATACCGATATGGCTTTTGATCAAATGAAAATGCTTGCAAAACTACAGAAGGCTCAAAAAGAGCTCAAGAAAGAAATTGTTGAAGTTGATGCCGGTGAAGGCGCTGTGATTGTTCAAATCAACGGCGAGCTGAAAGTGCAGAGCATCAAGATTGACCCTAGCCGTGTCGACCTCGAAGACATTGAAGAGCTTGAAGGCTGGATCCAGGCAGCTATCCGCGACGGTATGGCAAAGGCACAGGAAATTGCTGCCGAAAAAATGAAGCCCCTTATGGGCGGCCTGGGCAACCTCGGCCTTTAACTCAGGACGATCATGACACAACTACTTCCATCAGCGCTCACCCGAGCCATTGATGAGCTTGGGAAGCTACCTGGAGTAGGCGCGCGTACCGCTGAACGCTACGCGTATTTCTTGCTACGTGCAAATTCACAAACCAGTGCCTCACTTGCACGTGCACTTGCGGAGCTTCACTCTGGCGTTAAAACTTGTCCGATCACATTTGCGCTCATCGATGCCGACGAAGACGTGTCCTCTCTCTACAGCGACCCTGATCGCAATAAGAAACTTGTGGCCGTCGTCGAAGAGCCACTTGATATTGTGGCACTAGAGCGCACCGGACAGTTCAAGGGCACTTACCATGTACTCGGCGGAGCAATCTCACCGATCGACGGCATCGGCCCGGAGCAGCTGCACATTCCAGAACTACTCGATCGCCTTGCGCGTGACGAAGCAGAAGAGGTGATTATCGCCACTAACGCCAGTGTCGAAGGCGAGTCAACCGCACTCTTCCTGCAGCGCCTCATTCAGGAAGCAGGGATCGATATCAAGATGACCCGCCTTGCACGCGGCATACCGGTTGGCGTTGACCTTGAATACGCTGATCAGATCACTCTCAGTCATGCGCTCGAGGGCAGACGACTTCTGTAACGGTACCTATCCAAGCGTACCTCTGTTACAATAGTGACAATGTTCGACACTGCAAAACAACTCATCAACGACGCCAAAAAAATTATCATCATCCAGGCCGAAAATCCTGACGGCGACAGCCTAGGAAGCAGCCTTGCGCTTGAAGAAATCTTAGGTGACCTCAATAAAACAGTCCACCTCTATTGCCCAGTAGAGATCCCGAAGTACATGCGCTACATCAACGGATGGGACCGTGTTTCCTGTGATTTTGCTACCGATGCTGATTTAGCGATTATCGTTGACACCGCCGCCGACGTCCTTCTGTCCAAGGTGCTCGAAACACCAGGCGCCCGTCATTTCCTCGAGACCCATCCGGTGCTCGTTATTGACCACCATACCACCGAATCAAACCTCAGTTTTGAACACACCATGCTGAGTGCAGAGGCAGTTGCAACCAGCGCAGTAATCTACGAATTAGCCACGGCGGCCGGCTGGTCAATTAACCCGCAAGCAGCCGAGGATATGCTTATTGCACTCATGAGCGACAGTCTGGGCCTCACGACCCAAAATGTCACGCCGCAGACGTTCTTTGTCGCAGGCAAGCTCACTGAGTTAGGCGCCAGCAACGCAGTCATCGAAGAGCGTCGTCGCGAGTACATGAAAAAATCACCAGAGATCCTTGCCTACAAGGGAGAGCTTATCGGCCGTATCGAGTATCTACTTGGCGGCAAGCTGGCAGTCGTACATATCCCGTGGGAAGACATCCGACAGTACAGCGATCAATACAACCCAAGTGTGCTTGTACTCGACGAAATGCGACTCGTTGAAGGCGTTGCGATAGGTGTCGCTATAAAAACCTACCCTGATGGCAAAATTACCGGTAAGCTTCGCGGCAACCTCCCAATCGCCGAACAGGTAGCAGGCTACTTCGGTGGTGGTGGCCATGAGTACGCCGCAGGCTTCCGTGCTTACGAAAGTTACGATACGATTATCAAAGAATTAATTGACGCAACAGACAAGGCAATTCGCAACTATGACTCAGCTCACTCTGCATAACACCCTGACAAAACAGCTCGAAGTTTTCACGCCACTGCACAATGAACATGTGTCGCTCTACACCTGTGGCCCCACCGTATACAACTATCTCCATGTCGGCAACTGGGCAGCCTACATCTACTGGGATACACTCGTCCGCACCCTAGGTGCAAACGGTTATATTGTCGAGCGCGTTATGAATATCACCGATGTTGGCCACCTCACGAGCGACGCCGACGAAGGTGAGGATAAGCTTGAAAAGGGCGCTCGTCGCGAGGGCAAGACCGCATGGGAAGTTGCCGAATTCTACGGCAGCGACTTCCTACAGGGAATGCTCAAATTAAACCTCATTACGCCCGACCATATCACAAAGGCAACAGCCTACATCCCTCAGCAGCTAGAGCTGGTGCGAACTCTTAAGCAAAAGGTCTTCACGTATGAAATTGAGGACGGTATCTACTTTGATACCGCGAAGTTCCCGACATACGCCAGCTTCGCGGGACTTGATCTTCAAGCTCAACGAGCGGGCGCTCGTGTTGAGTTTAACAGCGAAAAGCGCAATCCAAGTGACTTTGCGCTCTGGAAGTTCAGCCCCTTAGGCGAGCAACGTGACATGGAGTGGGAAACACCCATTGATTTACTCGACACACCGAGCGATACACCTCGAATGGGCTTCCCCGGCTGGCATCTCGAATGCTCGGCTATGGCAATGAGTATCCTCGGTAATCACATCGATATCCATACAGGCGGTATTGACCATATCCCGGTTCATCATACTAACGAGATCGCTCAGTCGGAAGCAGCCAGTGGCGAAAAGTTTGCCAACTACTGGCTCCACAACAACCATCTGAAATCAAATGGCACCAAAATCAGTAAAAGCCTCGGCAATGGCTACACACTAGGCGATCTTGCAGAGCGCGGCTACACGCCACTCGATTACCGTATGTTTGTTCTTCAGAGTCACTACATGAGTGAAGGTAACTTTACGTTCGACAACCTAACTGCCGCCAAGAGCCGCCTGCGACATTGGCGCTCCGTTGCTGCGCTTCGTCATCAGATTGCAGAAGAAGGTACCTTATCTTTCAAAGAGACCGCAGACGCAATTCTTGAAGCATTAAATGCAAACCTGGGCGCACCAACCGCACTCCAGCTTATCGACGATGCGTTTGCCCGCATAGACAGTAATCCTACCGAAGTAGGCAAAACCGAGCTGAGCGATCTTTTAACTACTATTGATGAGCTCTTAGGGCTTGATTTACATGGAACGACACCTGATATTAGCGTGGAGCAAAAAGCCTTAATTAAACGCCGCGCAGAAGCCCGCGACGCAAAAGACTGGGCGACCTCTGACGCACTTCGCGATGAACTCGCCAGCAGTGGGGTCATGGTGCGCGATACACCCCAGGGCCAAATTTGGGAATACTAACTATTCACTCTTCATAAAATAACCCGCATCACGTGCGGGTTATTTTATGTACCATATACAAAACTTAGGCTTCTTCGTGTTTCAACTTTTTCACAAGTTTTGCCATAGGTTTATCATTTTCAACACGCCTATGTCGCGCACGACTAAGATACTCGTCGAGCAATACCTTTACGCAGCCGGCAATTGGGATCGAGATAATACCACCCGCCAAGCCAAACATATACAGACCGATTGTCACAGATGCAAGCACGGCAAGAGCAGATAACTCAACTTTCTTTGACTGAATAGTCGGGGAGACAAAGTTATTTTCAACCTGCTGGTAGACAACAAAGAAGATAATAAAGACAACCGCTGCTGTCACATCATTAAAGGCGAGTAGTAGGGAAATCAAAATACCACCAATTGTCGCACCGAACATAGGGATAAGCGAAAGCGTGAATGCAATCGCAACCGTTGGCAGCGCCAAGTTAGCAGGGATGTTAAAGAAGAAGCTAAGCGCAAACACAACAAGTCCCGAAGCCAACGCACCAATCGCTGACACGGTTAACTGACCCGTCACGTAGCCGGTCACTACACCATACATGCGTCGCGCAACCGAGCGGTGACGTTCCATGCGCTGCGGGTCACCGTAAATACCCCAGATACGCTTCATCCACATTGGACCCTCGACAAGCATCAAGAAGGAAAGAACCAGCACGAGAAGAAGCGACGTGAGCGCACCCACTACCGATCCCACGCCGGCTAAAATATTACGGCCGATATCTGCCGCCCAACCAGTGGCATTACCGCGGAATGACTCCACCGCACGATCAACCTGAGGCTGCAGGTTATACTTTTCAACAAATGTATTGAGGCCCGTCCACTGACTGCGAGCATTTTCAACTAGACCAGGTACTGTGTCGGCAAACTTCATCGTCTGCTGCGCCACAGGAGGCACGACAAGGAAAATAAACGTACCCAGGATAGCCACTACCAGCACATACGCCAACGCTGTACCAGCGACACGGCTACGACCAGGCAGACGCTTGGCAAGTTGCGTTACAGGCGCATTCAAAGCAAGTGCCAAGAAGAAGGCGACGCCGAGGATAATAAGAGCAGTGCGAGCACTATAGATGGCCAAAATAGCAAAGGCAAAGCCAATCACTACCAGCCAAAAACGAACAAATGTTTTGGTATCAATTTCAATGCGTACTTTCATAGTACTGTCAGTATAGCACTATTTCACCTTAGAAGCGTAGTAGCGCTTAAGGAACGACTCCTTAAACTCAAAGAATGTACCATCCTTGATACTCTCGCGAATATCATCGACAAGCCGGACAATAAAGCGCTCATTATGGATCGTTGCAAGCGTATTCGATAGTAGCTCGCCAGCCTTAAATAGATGGTTGAGGTAGGCCGATGTATAGTTTTGACAGACGTAGCAGTCACACTCACTGTCAAATGGCGTAAAGTCCTCACGATACTTGGCATTTGTAATATTCCTGCGACCATCGCGCGTATAAAGCGCACCGTTACGGCCAACTCGCGCAGGGGAAACACAATCAAATGTATCGGCGCCATTTTCAATACAAGCAAAAATATCATCCGGCTCGCTAATGCCAAGCATGTGACGTGGCTTCGCCTCCGGCAGCTCTTCACACATCCAGCGAACAATTTCACCAATATTTTCTTTTGTGAGCGCACCGCCAAGTCCAAAGCCGTCAAAATCCATACCACCAAGAAAGCGTGAGCATTCACGGCGTAAATCTTCGTAGTTTGCACCCTGCACGACACCAAACAGCGCTTGTGGTGGACGATGTGAGCGTTCGGCATTCAGTCGCTGATGCTCAGTGAGGCTGCGTACCGCCCACGGATGAGTGCGGTCCTTAAGTGACTCAACCTGATACTCATATGAATGATGAAGGGTCGTCAGTTCATCGAAAGCAAATGTTATATCTGCTCCGATCTGGTGCTGAATCCGCATAGAGACTTCAGGCGTAAAGCGGTGCCGAGAGCCGTCAAGATGCGACTTAAACATGACACCATCGTTATCAATCCAAGCTAGTTTTTCCTTCTTGGCAAGAGGCTTCTCGTCGGTCGTGCCGTCCATGTCGATTACTTTTTTAAACCCGACACCGAGACTCATCACCTGAAAGCCACCGCTGTCAGTAAACGTAGGCTTATCCCAGTTCATAAAAGCATTCAAACCACCGGCTTTATCGACAATTTCTGCGCCCGGGCGAAGATACAGGTGATAGGCGTTAGCAAGTACCGCCTGCGCGCCGACGCCCTTAAGCTGCTCCGGGGTCAGCGCCTTAAGAGTTGCCTTGGTGCCAACAGGAATAAACGCTGGCGTTTCAATTGCGCCATGCGGTGTCGTGATCGTGCCGGTGCGGGCAAGGGCATTGTCCAGACGATGCGAGATAGTAAACTCCAAAGCTTTGGTCATCCGTACTAGCGTACCACAGAGTAATTAGAGTAGTATACTTGGTATAGCACAAGCAGAAAGGTATCCTTATGTCTGAAACGATTACTATTGCCGTTATCGCCGGCACTACCCGCGCACAGCGTCTTTCTCCAAACGCAGCCCATTATATTGCTGACTTCGGCCGTCAGATGAGAGGTGTTGAGATTATCTACGTCGACCCCACTGACTTCCATTTTGCCGGTGATGGCAACGACCCGGAAGGGAAGGATCCTCGCTATACGACAATTGTCGAAAAAGCTGATGCTTTCTTTATTGTGACGCCAGAATATAACCATAGCTTCCCGGGAAGCCTCAAGCGCATGCTCGACAGCGAGCTCGCGCATTACAATCACAAACCAGTAGCTATAGCTGGTGTCAGCAACGGAAACTGGGGTGGCGTCCGGGCTGTCGAACAACTATGCCTGGCCATCCGCGAACTTGGTCTTGTTGTCATGAGCTGGGATATGTATTTTCCGTACATTCAAAATATCTTCGATGAAACAGGCGTGATGCAGGAGGAACATAAAGAACGGTACGACAAGCAAACCAGTAAACTCTATGGTGAGCTATTATGGTTTGCACGTATCCTTAAAAGCGCCCGCGATCATTCTCAGAATTAACTATTGCGCAAGCCTCCTCGGCAAGGTATAACATAAGCATGAAGTACGCACTGAGGCAAAGTGACTAGCAATGGAAAGGGGGCTTCAGCGCGCAATCGACCGACCACTATCGCGCCGCCTTCCGCCCATTGACGCCTGGCGTCAACCTGATAAATGGCTCGATCCACACACGGGGCTTCTCCTAAAACCCATGCGCCAACGCTTGGTGCATCCGGTTGATGAGAACGGCCTAATACTTCCAGAAATCGCAATAGCCGAACTTAAGTCGCACCTTTGGGATGATTTTGTTCCGGAAGTCGACAAAAATGACCCGGAACTAAGGCTGGACAGCCACCACCTCTACCACTCACTATCTGATTATCTGCCAGGCACGAATGACGGCAGTTTGATACCCTGGGCATTTCGTAGGTTACGGTCAAACCTTCTGGTAAACCAACGACAAATCCATAATATGTGGCACGATATGTACTCGAAGCCGATGAAACCGCGCGAAGAAGTGATGGAGGAGCTTGTCAATGCGGATATCCTCGCGACAAGAGCGCTCATCAAGGCAGCTCGTGTCGCACACGACACGGCAGCCTTGATGCCTCACTTCAACCGCAGACGCAATGACATTGCCCGCCACCCGGAGCGTATTGGCAATCGAGAGTACGACGATATTGGAGAGGAATATTTGCGAAACAAATTCAGCGCACGCTACAACCATCTTCAGGAAACACTTACACAGCTAGAGGAGCTCCCGCATGTGACCCGCGTTTATCCCGACATGGAGATTACTCGCAAGCGTCCGGCACTTATTGCCGGCAAGCTTGGCCCACTGGCCACACGCCGAGCCCTCGACTATACACACCATTTCCCAGCATGCGCAGCATAGTATAATAAATATATGCCTACATTCTCATTTGATATCGTCTCCGATTATGACAAAGCCGAAATGAACAACGTCTTTGCCGGCGTCGAAAAAGAAATTGCCAGCCGTTACGACTTCAAGGGAACGCCTGCTGCCATTGAGTGGCTCGGCGACAAAGCCGGATTTAAACTCACCGGCGCAGGGGAGTGGCAAGTAGATGCCGTTCTCGACATTGTCCGCAAGAAGCTGGCGAGTCGCAATCAGAGCTCAAAGGTTCTCGACCTGACCAAAACACCTGTCGAGAGTAACCTCAAAACCACATGGGAGATCCCCTTCAAGCAAGGCCTCGCCCAAGATAAGGCTAAGCAAATTACTGCAAAGCTCCGAGAAGAAGTACCAAAAGTCAAAGCGCAGATTCAGGGTGACGCTGTCCGTGTTACCGGGAGCAGCAAAGACGAACTCCAAAAAGCAATCGGAGCCATACAGCAAGCCGACTTCGATGTTCCGCTCCAGTTTATTAACTACCGCTAATCAAAAAACCGCCCAGGAAAGGGCGGTTTTATTTACAAGATAGCCAATAGGGCAAATAAGACAAGACTCACTGCAGCGAGGGCCGCCACGGCAAGACTCATACGGTTCGGGTAGATGTCAACGCGCTTCGGAGTCTTTGCTGCGGCGGACTTCGAGGCTGTTTTTTTGGCTGGTTTTTTGGCTGTCATACCCACAGTGTAGCGCCTCGCGACCCTTGGTGCAACAGGCTTATGCTTCCATCGTAACAGATTGACTCTTTTTACTACAAAATGTATAGTATAGGCATGACCGCACAGCAAACAATTGGCTGCCTAGAGGCTGCCACAGAGATCATCGGCGACAAATGGACGCCTCGTTTGCTCCGCTTCTTTGTCAACGAAGAAGTCGTGCGCTTCTGCCAGCTCCAAGACCTGGTGGGCGGCATAAACCCTCGCACACTCTCTGCCCGCCTTAGCCAACTTGAAGAGCATGAAATTATCGAAAAACTACTTACCTCAGAGAGTAGCAGCCGCTGTGAATACCGGCTTACACCAAAAGGCCAAGACCTCCTCCCAATCCTCCAAGACATGGAGCGCTGGAGCGAACGCTACAAGGTCGCCTAACCCTCGCTCTATATCTAAATACAGGGTTTTTTAAGTATCCGGTGCTACACTCAAATTATGAGAATATTATTGGTAGAAGATGAGCACAAGATTGCAAGAGCGCTGAAAAAAGCACTCGAGCAAGAAAAGTACGCCGTCGATGTCGCTTACGACGGTGACGAAGGTCATGCCATGGCCACTACCGAACCGTACGATGCTGCCATCATCGACCGTATGTTGCCGGGCGGACACGATGGCCTTGATATTGTTAGTGCAATGCGCGATCAAAAGATCCACACCCCGGTTCTTCTACTAACAGCCCTCGGCAGTGTTAAGGATAGAACCGACGGACTCGACTCTGGTGCCGACGACTATCTTATTAAGCCATTTGCACTTGAAGAGCTCTTGGCGCGCGTTCGAGCGCTCCTCCGTCGCCCGAAAGAACAGCAGTCAACCCTTCTTAGTGCTGGCGACTTAACCCTAAATACGGTAACATTTGAAGTAACGCGAGCTGACACTCCGCTGCAGCTCACTAGTAAAGAGTTTGCGTTGCTCGAATATTTACTTCGTAACCAAGGCCGTCCATTACCAAAGGAAACGATTATCGCACATGTATGGGATTATGATGCAGACATCCTTCCAAACACCGTCGAGGTATATATTAAGTACCTGCGCGCTAAGGTAGATCAGCCGTTTGATAAGCCGCTCATCCATACCGTTCGTGGCTTCGGTTACAAGTTACAATCTACTTAGTATGTTTCAATCCGCAACCCTCAAATTAACCGGCTGGTATTTGATGATCATTGTGATCATCTGTTTGCTTTTTAGTGTTATTATTTATGCCATTGCTTCAAGAGAAGTTGGTTCACGTATCAGCTACCTCCCGACAGACCCAGATATCTTACGGATTATCGACCGGACCTCACTTGACGTTCTGCGCGAAAGCCAGATACACGCCGCCGAGCAAAGCTTAATTTACGCGCTCCTCATCACAAATGTCGCAATCTGGGCAATCGGCGGAGTGGGGAGCTATTACCTTGCGCGTCGCTCTCTTGAGCCAATAGAAAAAGCACACGAAGCCCAGTCCCGATTCACGAGCGATGCCAGCCATGAGCTACGCACACCACTAGCCAGCATGAAAACAGAGCTTGAAGTAGCCCTACGCGACCCTAGCCTGACAAAAGAAGAGATGAAAGAGCTGCTCGGCAGCAACTTAGAGGAAGTCAACAAGCTAACAAAACTGTCACAGACTCTATTGCAGCTTTCACGACTAGACCACGACAGCATTGAGCGTAGCACGGTAGATCTCAAGACCGCCCTTACGCCTGTACTAGCTCGCTTCGGAGAGGATGCTAAGCGTATTGTCGTCACCTCAAAGCCGCACGCTACGGTAGTTGCTAATATCTCAGCCGCCGAAGAACTTTTTACAATCCTTATTGATAACGCGCTGAAATACAGCCCAGCCGATTCCGAAGTAACCCTCAAGTTCCTGCGCGTGAAACAGTTTGCCGGCTTCGAGATCACCAACCAAGGCATTGGTATCCCAGCCAGCATTCTCCCACGCATCTTCGATCGCTTCTTCCGTGCCGACAATTCTCGGACCGGTGGCCAGCGGCGCAGCTACGGCCTCGGGTTGTCGCTAGCCAAGAAGCTGGTAGAAGTTCATGGCGGCGAGCTTATGGTCAGCAGCCAGGAAAACGGCCCGACTACATTTCGTGTCCTATTGCCGCGCCCATTAAAATAGTCGTTGTATTTTTTATAATACTTATGTTTTTTAAGAATTCGCTCAGGAAACTATTGCATACTGGTGGCAGTGGAGGTGCCTGAGGGGGAGCCACTATACACAGAAACAAGGAGGATTTCATTATGGATTCTACGAACACTATCTTACTCAGTAAACAAGGCATGAAAGATCTAAAGAAGACAATCGCTAATCTCGAACGTGATCGTCGCCAGCTTATCGAAAATCTACACGATCTCGATAAGACCGATGGGCACGATGAACGACTAGAGCGCAACGAGAAGCTTCTGCAGCTCGAAACTATCGAGGCAGACTTAATCGAACATACGAATATTCTGCAGCACGCAAAGCTCTTTCCGCGCAAACGCGATGCACTACGTGTCGCTATGGGCTCGGTTGTCGATCTAATCGACACTAGCGGCCGGATCGTACGCTACACGCTCGTTGACAGTATTGAGGCAAACCCGAGCGACGGGCGCATCTCAATCAAGAGCCCGCTTGGGCAAAACCTACTTGGCAAGCAGATTCAGGATGTTGTGGAATGGTCAGCCGGCCTTCGCAAAAACCAAGTTCGTCTTCTTGCCATCTCTTAAGATAACCTAGCATAAGAACAGGATACCCTCATCGGAAGATGGGGGTATTTAGTTGGGCGCATTTGCATCTCTTGGTATAATGGTGCTAATGCTTTATTACACAAAAACGACCAAACAAACCTTACATGAGCTCGATGTTTCCGAAAATGGCCTTGCGGGCAGCGCAGCCGATGAGCGCTTGCGTATCCATGGCCCCAACAGCATACGCGTAGCGGGTGATCCTTTATGGCGCAAATTGATTGAACCTTTCACGAACGTCTTCATGCTCGTCCTGTTTGTCGCAGTGTTGATCAGCATCTCCCATCACGCATATCTCGACGCAGCCATTATTAGTGTCATCATGGCAGCCAGTGCGATCATCTACTACGTGCAGCGCTTTTCGACTGAGCGGATATTGCGCTCTTTACAAAAACACAGTGAACAAAAGGTCGAGGTACTGCGCAATAATAAGCCGGTTGAAATCTCAGCCGAAAAGCTTGTCCCTGGCGATATTATTATCCTGGCAGAAGGCGAAAAAATACCCGCTGACGCACGTATCCTATTTGCGGAATCACTCCGTGTCGATGAGTCACAGCTAACCGGCGAATCGGAGCCAATTGGCAAACACACAGAGCCCCTTGATGGTGAAAAAGAGGTATACGAGCAGGCAAATATGCTTTTTCAAGGCTCTTTCATCGTTGCCGGCGACACAACTGCCGTGGTGGTCGCAACTGGCAACAACACCGAATTTGGCCAACTTGCCGCACTAACCGCCGATCGCAACATTGCCAGCCCTGTTCAAAAGAAGATCGATAAACTTCTATCCCAAATTATTGCCGTCGTCGCCAGTGTCGCGCTTGTTACTTTCGGGCTCTCACTAGCTCGTGGCATGGAACTCTCCGAGAGCCTCCGCTTCGTCTTGGCATTATCTGTGAGCGCAGTCCCAGAGAGCCTGCCGGTCGCTATCTCGGTCGTTCTTGTACTTGGAATGCGCCGTATGGCAGCCCGCAAAGCACTGGTACGTAATATGCGCGCTATCGAAACCGTCGGCGTCATCACAACCATTGCGACCGACAAAACAGGTACACTGACAAAGAACAAATTAACCGTTCAGGAGATATGGCAACCCCATGGCACAAAAGCCAACCTGCCATCGCTCGTCGCCCACAGCATTAACCGCGCCAATCATGGCATGCACGACCCCCTAGACACTGCACTTCACGATTATGCTGAGCGCGAACGTGCTGCGCTACCAAAAGTTGCCCCAGTTACTCGGTTTCCGTTTGACCAAGCTACCGCCATGAGCGGAAACTTATGGCACCACGGCGCCGGGCTTGAGCTAACAGTAAAAGGCGCGCCAGAGGCCATCCTTTCTCATAGTGACCTCACTGAGGCCGAGCATGAAGAGGCAACAGCAGCCCTGCACAGCCTTACCGCCCAAGGCTACCGCGTTATCGCTCTCGCTCACACGTCACTACGTACAAGCATTACAAGCTTCAATGAACTCAACCGCAGCACACGTCTAACATTTGATGGCTATGTAGCTGTCGCCGACGTGCTGCGCCCAGAAGCAAAAAAGGCCATAGCTATGGCCTTAAACGCCGGCGTTACCGTGCGCATGATCACCGGCGATCACTTTGAAACCGCATATCATATTGGTCGCCAGCTTGGGATGGCTGAAAACCGATCTCAGGTTTTTGATAGCCGTAAAATGAGTGTCATGAGCGACGATGAACTTCGCACAGTGATTGATGATACTCGCGTCTTCTCTCGCGTCACTCCCGAGCATAAGTATCGTATCCTGACCCTACTTAAGGAGAAGAACATTACAGCCATGACAGGAGATGGTGTGAATGACGTACCGGCCCTGGCAAATGCCCACGTTGGCGTTGCAATGGGTAGCGGAGCCGGTATCGCTAAAGACGCCGGAGATATTATCCTGCTCGACGATAACTTCAAGAGTATCGTTGAAGCGATGCGAGAAGGCCGCGCCATCTTTGCCAACATCCGACGGATGCTATTCTATCTCCTCTCTACTAGCACGGGTGAGGTTATGGTGATGGTCGGTGCGCTTATTATTGGCATGCCGCTACCATTGGTCCCTGTACAAATCTTATGGGTCAACCTCGTCACCGACACCTCAATGGTGATCCCACTTGGGCTCGAACCGGGTGAGCGCGACAGTATGAACCAGAAACCTAAAGCACCAAATGCACCGATCCTTGGTCGATTCCTCATTAGTCGCATGATTCTCGTAGCACTAACGATGGCCATCCTGACACTCAGCCTGTACGCTGCCTTCAGTGCGAAATACGGGCACGAATATGGCCGTACGATTGCGTTCTCAGCCCTCGTTGTTATGCAGTGGGCAAACGCGTTTTGTAGCCGTAGCGAAAATGAGTCCCTCTTCTCACGCCTTCGTGTTATTAACGGAAAGTTCTATATCGGGCTCGCAATTGGCGCCAGCCTTCAGGCTCTCGCCATCTTTGGCCCCCTTGGACCGCTTCTCCATATCACGCCAGTCTCAATCGGGGATCTTATCGTCTCTGGCGTTATCGCCTTTGTAGTGCCAATTATTGCCAGCGAAGCGCACAAGCTACTTGGCTACATCCTTCGCAAACGACGCGCTAAAGCTGCTGCCGCTAACGCTCTCGCTTAAGACGCTCGCCAGCCCGCCTTGCTAGCTTATACTGAACGAAAGCCGCAATAAACACCAGGAAGAACGCAGGCCAAATATACGCAAAGGACGGCTTTGTAAAGTCAAAGAAATTGCGAGTCAATGCAAACCCAAAGCTCAGTAGAGCGACAGCGACAACCGCAATCAAGTATGCCATACGCGCAATGCGCGCCGTACGGTCATACACAACACCCAGCATAATTGACGCAATAAACACCATGTAGACACCAAAGAACGTCGCAACCAGCACGGTGGCAGTCGCAACACCGAGCTCATCATCTGGGTAGGCGCGACCTGCAAACCAGTAAAATCCTGTCACAACAACTCCGGATATTGCAGCTATTGGCAAGACCGCCAAAAGCGTATCTCGCCAGAAATAGGCAGGGTTAATTCGATGTTGCGGGCGTGGCGGAAAAAGGGTCCACATGAGAGTAGGTAGTGTTACCAGGAACATATTCATAAACGTTACATGACGCGGCGCAAAAGGATAGGCAACACCAATGATAAGTGTCGTCAGGAGTAGTACGACCGCGTAGCCGATTTTATGAAAGAAAAGAGTAGCGATCAATTCTATCGCCTGCATAATTCGATTACCTAATTTCATGCCAAGCGGCAGGGAAGTAAACGAATTGTTTAGTAAGACGAGGTCAGCCACGCGGCGACTTGCTGCCGCCCCGTCAAACATGGCTACGCCAAGATTTGCCTTTTTTAGTGCCAATGCGTCATTCACGCCATCGCCAACCATACCCGTAAACTGGCCGTCTTCAACGAATGTCTGAATTAACCTCTCCTTCTGCTCCGGCAGGACACGAGCAAAGATTGTCGTCTGCTTGACTGTCTTTATCCACTGTTCATCACTCAGAAGCGCTAGATCACCACCTGTCACAATACGGTTAGGGTGCTTTATGCCTGCCTGGGCCGCCACATAGCGTACCGTGTCAGGGTTGTCGCCACTTATGACACGAAGGCTTACGTTATTTTCTTGCAGATACTGTACGGTGTCGATCACTCCGTCACGCAGTGGGTTGGCGAGAATAATCACACCAAGCGGCCAGGCGTCAGTAGAAGTTAATGATTTCAATGGCGTCACATGATCATCAAAGCCCGCAACATACAATACACGCTTACCATCAGCCGCCAACGACTCGACATAGCGCTGACGCGCAGGAGATAACGGTGCATACGCCCCAACATACTCTGGTGCTCCCATCATAAGTGTATAAACGGCGCCATCTATCTCAACTCGAATCGCACTCAATTTGCGCACCGATGAAAAAGCCAAGATATCAAGCACCTTGTACTCAGCTCCACCAACAAGCGCTTCCTCGATTGCCGCTCCCGTTGCGTTGCCGCCGGCGGTCTCTTTCGCTAATATCCCTACGATTTCCTGATAGTGCGCCGTCACTCGGCGACGCCCACCCTTGAAAAGCTCGAGATTTTCAAACATAATCTTGTCACTTGTCAGCGTACCCGTCTTATCGACACATAGCACCGACAGTAATGCCATAGCTTCGATTGCCGCCAGCTTTTGAGGCAGTACCTTTGCCTGAGCCAGTTTTAAAGAACCGAAGGCCAAGAGGAGGGAGCTGGCAAGCAACAATCCTTCGGGCACCACCGTTACCGCGGCCGAGGTAATCGTCTTGAAGATTTTTACCGCATCAAATCCTGAGGTGTAATACACAAAGAAGATAAGTGCCGCTAAAACCAGTGCGCCATAGGTAAGGATAGTGATAGCGCGCCCAATAGCCCTCTGAAGTGGCGTCACCTGGGGGGTGTAGCGCTTCAATGACGCGGTCATAGCACCCGCCTTACTGTGTGCACCGACCGCAGTGA
Organism: uncultured bacterium; assembly: GCA_966210935.1. Lineage (GTDB taxonomy): Bacteria > Patescibacteriota > Saccharimonadia > Saccharimonadales > Saccharimonadaceae > CBIHLX01. The sequence goes on from CBIHLX010000007.1 coordinate 20,252, forward strand.
CACGCACAAGTGCACTACCTGCAACGACCGAGCTCGCTGCATACACGATATCTCCCGAGGTCTTCTCAATCGAGGCCGACTCACCGGTCAGCATACTCTCATTAACTTCAAGCCCCTGACTCTCGAGCACCTCGCCATCGGCCGGAATCTCATCGCCACTCTTAAGCTTAATCTGATCCCCATCATGCAGCTGATCGTACATAACGTCTTCATACTTACCATGAGCAACCATGCGACGAGCTCGTGGCGCACTCATAAGCTCCAGCTTCTTGAGCGCACGCTGCGCACGCACCTCCTGAACAATTGCAATCAGCGTATTAATAACAATCACGACTGATATAAACCAAGCATCGCGTCGTTCACCCAATATTAACAGGGTCGTCGCTAAGATAAAGATCGCAATGACAATCGGCGATACGAAATTTCGCCTGAGAATTGCCAGAAAATCCTTCATGTGACTATTGTAGCAGGTTCGCCTGCTTGAATCCTGAGGCGTATACTAAAAATATAAAGAGGAGGGAAGTATGCAAAAGATTATTACGCACCTATGGTACGACGATCAAGCGGAAGAAGCAGCGGAATTTTACACCTCACTGTTCGAGGACTCGCGCATTGTAAGCATTGCACGCTATCCAGAGTCTGCTGTAGAAGTATCAGGCAAGCCAGCCGGGAGTGTCATGACCGTTCTATTTGAGCTTGCAGGTCAGCAGTATATCGCCCTCAATGGAGGTTCGGATTTCAAGTTTAACGAAGCAATCTCACTACTCGTCAACTGCGATACCCAGGCGGAAATCGACAAGCTATGGAGCGCCCTTACCGAAGAAGGTGAGGAGGGGCCTTGCGGTTGGCTCAAGGATAAATATGGTCTATCGTGGCAGATTACCCCAACCAAGCTCAACAACATGCTTCAAGGGGAAGACCCTGAAGCCGATAACCGCGTCATGACCGCCATGCTTGATATGAAAAAGATTGACATTGCCACACTCGAGCGTGCTCAGCGCGGTGAATAGCACTTAACTCAACCATACCAACAGACAAATTACACTCAGCAGATCGAACTGAACTACAGGGCATTTGTAGCAGTGTTACATTGAGCAGGGGCTCCTGTTTGGAAGCCCTTGTTAAACCATCCCACACGCTGCTCCGATGATCCGTGAGTCCATGTTTCCGGCGTCACCTGACCCTGCACTTTAGTCTGAATACGATCATCCCCAACCGCAGCTGCTGCATCTATCGCCTCATTAATCTCACCCGGTTGGAATATACCGAGGTTCGCCACGGAATGTGCCCACACCCCGGCGAAGCAATCTGCTTGCAGCTCAATTGCAATCGACTCTTCGTTAGACGGGGATGTAGTGGTATCGAGAATACCAAGCTGATGCTGCACATGATGACCCACCTCGTGTGCGACTACATACGCCTCCGCGACATCACCACCCTGAGCCTCGAACTGCGTCTTTAAGGTATCGTAAAAGGTTTCATCTATATAAATGGTTTGGTCGACTGGGCAGTAGTGCGGTCCGACATCAGAGGAGGCGATACCGCATGCCGACTGCGTAGCAGTACGAAACAGCACGAGCCGAGGCTCCTGATATTGGCGCCCGCTCTGTTCGAAGACTTGACGCCACACATCATTATTAGAGCCGAGCACAGCCGAAGTGAACTTCTCGTAATCATCCTGACCTTCAAAATCTTGCGTAGTATAAGAAGACTGTCCGACCGTCTGCAATTCACCAAGAACTGTACCAAGGTCAATTGGTTGACCACTTAGAAAGCTCATAAGAAGCGCCACACCGACGCCTACAATACCCAAGCCGCCACCAACCAACCCAAGGGGGCTGCCGCGCCGATCTTCGACGTTACCCGAACTTAGTATCTTGCCCCAATCAGCCATTGTTTAGCCTCTAATACGAACCAATTGGTCGATCATATGCCGGCTTCTGCCGCACCTTTACAGTAGAAACGCGACGCTGTACGGTCATGCGTTTCATCTCAGTTTCCAAATGCTTAACGTAAATTTTCTTCATCGTCATCCTCCTGGTCGCCTAAGGCAAGATTGTCCATCTCTTTTTTAAACTCTTCAGGTGGGACCTGAAGCTCTTCGGTCGGATCGTCTGTAGCCTCGTTTGTAAATGGGTCCACAGCATCATTAGAGTAGTTCAAATCATCTTGGTATACAGCCTCGTGCTCATCATTAATAGTATCGAAGCCCTCTGAATGAGATAGCTCGACCTCGGCGGATAGCATATCGGAATCGTTAGCGTCTGGCTCCTCATCCAAAAAGTCAGTTTTGCCAGCAGAGATACGATTCATATCATTCGCTCGAGCGTTATAATCACTCTTAGGGTTATCTTCCATAGGCGTCCTCCGTTGTTACACCCTGTAAGTCTATAACCTTGCACCGCGCCTGTATGTAAGATATTTCGCTATTTTCTTAAAATATTCTCAGCTTAATCAAATAGAATCATATGTATAGCATTGATAACGGATGAGAATTTAGCGTTTTCGCATAAAGTAAATGATGAGTCCAAGCGATGGGATTGCGCTCACGAGAAGTACCACCCAAAACATATATGGCTGCTCAGCTCCGGGAATCGTCAGATTCATGCCAAAGAGTCCGGCTACCATTGTCGGCACAGTAAAGGCCAGTGTGATAGTCGTCAAGACGCGCATCGTTTCGTTAAGGCGAGTATCCATGACGGCACGATATGAATCACGCAGGTTGGTGATTGTGCGCAGCAAGCTCGTACAGCGTGCTATCAACTGCTCAAGATCAATCGATAAGTCTTCAATAATATCTTTGTCGTCTTCGTAAAGTGTCAGCAACTTGCCACCGAGCAAATTTTCAAGCGCCGTGTTGGTCGGTATGAGTGCATCAAGGTAGTCATTGAGCTTACGCTCATACTCTACGAGCTGCGTAATTTCTCGCGGGTTCAAATTGCGCACATCACTCGTTGCAGCACGCATTTGGCGATTAATCTGTGCCACGCGCGTACTATACTGGCGCGTAATCGCTTCAATCATGTACATAAATAATTTCGTCTTTTGCGTGGTTGGCACCTGTACGGTATCGATAAACGGCTGCCATAAACGATCAAGGGGGTCACTACTGACTGTCACCAGGTTTTTTTTACCCATGGCAAACAAAATTGGTGTCGTGAAGTCGTTAAAGTCATCATCTGTATCGGGTAGGCGAGTAATAAAATATGTCCAACCATTTTCAGTGTCGAGGCGAGGCACCTCGTGCGGGTCGAGGCTATCGCGCAGAATATCCTCGTCAAGACCAAAAGCAATAAGCTCTTGTAGTTCTTCATCGCCCGGCTGCTCGCAGCGTATCCAGGTACCACTCAAAATCTCTTTAATACGAGTAATCTCTGGTTTCTGGCTAACGGAGCGGTAGAACGTAATCATCTCTCTTATGATACACCAGCAGCAGCTACTTTATGACACCGGTTTTGGTTATTCGAGGTTAGTTTCTGGCTTTGTTTCATTAACCTGCTTAACAAGAGGGGAAAGATCAAGATCCTGACCGGTTTTATAGTTTCTTAAACAGACAGTCATTGCATACACATTCTTACGAGTAGCCATGTCGTTGTTATTTAACCCCATCGCGTCGATATCACGCATAACTTTATCGTAACCCTCGCCACAGTAGTACGCCTGATCAGCATTGAGTGTTGCGTAAAATAGTGCATCGTCATTCGCAACGATAGACCCCCGCACCTCAACAAACAGCACATAACCAATTAACAATACATTGATCATAAGCGATGCGATTAGCAAAGCCTTCAAGCTAATTTTGTCTTTAAATTTCATATTTTACTGGCCAGCCCAAGCGCGCCAACCACTCGAGTATGCATAGCGAGCAGCCCCAGATCCGATAAGATCACTACAAATTGCCGTATAGTTGGCAATCGGATTAGTTGTATACTCTGCAAAAGTTCGTCCGCTACCGTACGCATACGCTTTACCAGATTTCGCTAAAGCAACTAGAGCGTAGTTCGCACTAGTAGTACTGCCGCAGTATAAGAAATTAGTCGCTGTGTTCGTAATATCATAAACAGATTTATTAAGCTGAGCCCCCACGGCCTCTAGACCGGTGTCCGTTTGCGCCGGATATGTCCCTAAGTCTACCTTAAGGAGTTCGATCTTCTTGCCAGTATTGGCCATGTCAGCTCGCACGCTCGCTTCGATAGAACGAGTCTGTATACCGTTATAGGCAACAATTGTAATAGCCGCCAGTATTGCAATCACAACGATGACAATCAATAGTTCAACAATAGTGAAACCGGTTGTGTGTTTATTTTTTACCCACATATAGTGACTTCAGTATACCCAACGACATGCTTATGGTAAAGCTTCTAGCAAAACCGCAGCATATGAGCGATACTAGCGCCTATGCCGCTGGATTACCGTATGAAGCCTATAGCCCACGTATAATCCCCAGACCGTACCTAAAATCGTACGCTGAGTTTGCATCGCCCACTCCGCATCGGCACCAAGATTGAGGGCAGTAAATACGAAAATAAACCCCACCACTGCAGTGAAAATGCTGGCAATAATCAACGTCACGATAAGTTCTTGAGTAAATTTCAGTTTATTATTCATAACTACTTCACCCAAAGCCAAATTATGCCAGGGTTTGGCTGTGTGCCGTTAATCCATGGAGCAGGCGTAAAGCCCGAGGATGCGGTCGCAATCGTACCCCACCAACTGCCCGCGCCACCCCATGTCGTCAGCAAGCGAGATGAGTTAATATACGGCATAACAGTAGACGGTGCGCTGGTGTCATCAAGTGTCGTATCAACCGTCCATGTGTCGTACCGTTCGATGTTCGTCGTGTTATTTACGGCCGTGGTGCCAGTGAATGTATTGCTATACGGCGCCTCCCAAACACCGCCCCAGCGGCCAAGCGCCACAGCGTCCATGCGGTACTGAAGCTTACCGCCAAGATCTGTCTTAATGAGATCTGCTTTGTCGAGAATAGAGTACTGTGTTGAAATCGACGGATTCGCCTCATTTACACTACGAACATTCGTTGAATTCCAGCTCGTATACGGACCCGGGTTGGTGACAATCAACGTCCACCCGCCACCAGATGTTGTCATGTCGCAGTAGGCCATAAAATCAGACGAAGCACCTGCAGGCTTAATGCGATAAACACCACTACCAGTTGACTGACCGGCCTGCAACACGGCCCAGCACGACGTCGCGACAACGCCGTTTTGCATGTCGCCCGGACAGCCCCCACTCGATGGCTGCGTGGAATCAGATACCTTATATGAAACGTTGCCGCTTGTTGCGGTTACGCAGTAACCTTGACCCGAGTTTGTCAGTGTATACTGATAGCTAACGTCCGACCCGCTACTTATTTCTACTCCAGACAAAGAAGAAGGAAAGCTACCATTATCCACCTGATATAGTGCAAGCTTTTTCTTCACCTGCGCCAGTGCGTTGCTTGCCGTGCTCGCGCGAGCCCGCTGCTGAATGCCGTTATAGGCGACGATCGTGATTGCCGCCAAGATAGCGATCACCACGATCACAATCAGAAGTTCGACGATAGTAAAGCCATGTTGTTTATGTTTTGCCCACATTACTCACCAGTATATACAAGGTAATGCTCATGGTAAAGTTTCACACTCCCAAATAGAAGAGCTCCCGCAGACGCGGGAGCTCAACCGTAACGGGAACTCTCGACCACAGGAGCTGAGGCTCTAAATTTTGAGCCCGACACAAAAAAGACGCCAGATGATCCAGCCAAGACCAGCAGTGAACATGCCAACACCCATAAACACAAGTGTAGGAAGCCGAAAGTCAGTCTCTTCCCAGAACACATACGCCGCGTACGAACGAATAGGCTCAATAAGATAACCAAGAACTGCCACAAGAGCGACCGCCAGGCTCCATGCAACTATGACAAGAATCGTTAAAACTAGAAACCTGACCACCCTTACAACGAAGCTTAGCGCTCCTGTAATTGCTCGGCGAATAAACTCTTTCACACTTTCCCAATCTTTCAAGGTAATACGAGGACGTCATTTTTTATTATAACATTATTC
>CBIHLX010000008.1:0-24985 GCA_966210935.1 uncultured bacterium
TATTTCTTGTCGCACTATTTATTTCACTAATACCTATCATCTTGTTTGCAAATGTTCTCGCGGGAGCGTTTTTTATAGTACTCCTGGCAATTATTTTAATTGGCATTGGTAAGTGGCAAGCCGGGGAGGTGTCTTCGGTACTGTATAAAAAAGGCCTCGATGACACAGGCTTTCTCACCCTATATCTATTTATCCTTGCACCCGCCATGGTGGCAGTACTATGCCAGATCAACACAAGAGCAACTATAGCCTATGTGATCATGTTATATGCAGGAATGTTCGCACTTCATTTTGCAGTCATCTACGGGCTTCTCCAGTACATGATCAAACGGCAACAATAGAAGGATTGTAACTAAGACTGGCTCAGCTTGGCCTCAAGTGCTTGAAAATCATGCACGACAAATGAGCGACCAACCCGTGAAAATACTTCTTCTGACTCCATAAGCTTAGCTAGCTCGCGACTGACTGTTTCGCGCGATAACCCCGCACGCTGCGCAAGATCAGATATACCCATAGTAATAACGCACGATCCATCACCTCTCATTTCACCAAAGCGTCGACCCTCGATAAGCAACTCAAAGAGAACTCGATCATGGGTGCTTCCACTCATCAGCAAAATAACGCGCTGCTGAGCGTTTTCAATGCCGCTAAATGAATCCTGGAGAAGGTTGTAAGTAGTCTCGGGATGATCCTTAAGATATGCAACGAAGTCTTCTACCGGCGCACGTCGCACTTCGATAGACGTAGCTGCTTCAAAGAAATAACGATTTGGCGTTTTGTTTATTGCCCACGACACAGGGAAGAATACACCCGGCCTGAAGACATTCAGCACCACCTCAACACCGGTAGAGTCTATATCATACTTGCGCACTTTACCGCTTTCTAGAAAAAAAATGCCCGCGGGATCATCGCGAGCATAAATAAGAATCTGACCTTTATGATACGCCTTCAAAGGATATTGTGAGAAAAACCTATTAATACCATTTGTCGCAGCGCTATCCATGACTATCCTTCCCGTAACTATATGACGAAAGTGGTCGCTATACAAGTAGAATAACCGCTATTTATGTGTCTGTAAATATATCTCGAGCTCAACAGTACTTGGCACGGTAATAGAAGATCGACGAACTTCGATTAAACCCCGCTCCTTCAGCGAGCGTATTTCGCGCCCAACCGTTTCACGCGCCAAACCAATCCGAGCCCCTAGCATCGCCTGACTAAGTTCTACTTTATAACCACCCTCGGGGGACTCTTCACCAATTTGATGACAGGCGGCTAGAATCTCGGTAATCAATCGCACTTTGGCGCTGCCATCCATGAGACGAACCATGCGCCGCAAAGAGTCATCGAACTTTTTATACAGCACCGACAACAAGTTCATGACTACCGGCGGATTATCACCTAAAAACCTTAGCGCTGCATCGACAGGGGCTTGGCGAACAATGATATCAGTATCAGCCTCGTGTATCAAAAATGATGGTGAGTGATTCATGATCAAAGAAAGCGGAAAGAAGGAGGGGCTTTTAAACATATCGATAATGATAGACTCACCTCTATATGAGGAGTCGTATAACTTGACCCGGCCTTCAACGAGTAAGTAGGCGTGCTCTGCAACTTCACCGGGCAACACAAGTATCTGACCCTTCTTAAACTTATGCACGGGATAGTCACCAAAGAACTCTTCAATTTTCTCAACTGTCTCTGGCAGTAAATACCTCATATTTTCTCCTCGGCTCTTGATAGCATTATACTTGTGTGACAATAATCACACAAGTAGCATTTCATGGCGCACAGATACGCGACATACCCTCGCGTATTATCTCTATATCAACCACCATTAAACAGGCATAAAAAGTCATGCACACTAAATCCACCACATTAACCATATATGGATTCGAAAAGCTTCGGGCTAAGCTTCATCTTCTAAAAAATCGGCATGAACATATCGTACGAGACCTGCAAGAGAAGATCGACGATCAGGACGTACTGAACTTGAAGCGCATTGAAATAGATCTTATTGCTTCTGACATGGCAAAGATAAAAGAAATCCTGGCAGCTGCAACAATCATGACAAAAGACTCGACTCCAGTTAAAGCCCAGCAGGGGACGAAGGTTGTTTATATGCATCACGAAACGGGCCTGGAGCAAGAGGTAACCTTAGTAGACCCCCTTGAGGCTGACCCGCTCGAAGGATACATCTCGGTACAATCGCCGGTTGGCTCGCAACTCTTAGGGCGTCAGATTGGCGACTCGGTAACCGTTACCACTGCAAAAACCAGACTAAGTCTTACTATCACCGGCTTAGAATAGACAAAGCCACTCGTTCGTTCACGACAAGGCAAAGACAATGCCGAGCATTGGTACAGTCACAGTGTTGAGCGTAATGCCGTATGTGCTATACTTAGTATAGTAATTAACTCAGGCGGTAACCTATGACTCAAAAGAAATCACAAAACAGCAATCCGATTTACTTCGGTATCGATACCTTTGGTGATTTACCGGTCGATGACAGAGGTAAACTTATGTCGCACGCCGAGGCTATTCGCCAAGTGACGAAAGAAGCGGTCTTAGCAGATAAGTTAGGTATTGACGTAATCGCTCTCGGTGAGCACCATCGCCCAGAATACTCCATTTCAAGTCCTGAGACGGTTCTAGCCGGCATTGCAACACAGACCTCTCGCATCAAGCTAGCGTCGGGCGTGACAGTACTTAGCTCAGATGATCCAGTGCGCGTCTTCCAGCGTTTCGCAACAGTTGACGCACTGTCGAACGGCAGGGCGCAGGTCATCTTGGGGCGGGGTTCATTTACCGAATCTTTTCCGCTGTTTGGTTATGATCTTCGGGATTATGATGTCTTATTTGAGGAGAAGATTGATCTTTTTGCCAAGATCCTCAAGGAAAAGCCGGTTACCTGGGAAGGCACCACTCGTGCCTCGCTCGACGATGTGGAGATATTCCCAAAAACCGAGTCTGGTCACCTTGAAACATTGGTGGGCGTTGGCGGTTCTCCGGAGTCGGTTATTCGTGCGGCACGTTATGGCTTCCCGATGGTTCTCGCTATTATTGGCGGTGCTCCTGATCGTTTCGTGCCTTACGTAGAGCTCTACCGTCAGGCAGCTACCGAACTCGGCACTCCACTTCATCCGGTCGGCATGCATTCGCCTGGATTTGTAGCCGAAACAGACAAAGAAGCCATCGACCAAGCTTTTCCATGCTTTAAAGAGCAAATGGATAGGATCGGTAAGACACGCGGCTGGCCGCCAATGAGTCGCGAGCACTTCCTCCAGGAAGTGAAGCAGGGCTCATTGTATGTCGGCTCGCCTGAAACAGTAGCTCATAAAATTGCTAAGGCAATGAAGGTGCTCGGTGTAAACCGCTTTGACCTAACCTATGGTTTTGGGCCAATGCCAGCCAGCGCTCGCCTGAAGATGATCGAGCTTTACGCCACGCAGGTTATTCCACGCGTGCGTGAGTTACTCACCGAAGATGGGGGTGGTAAATAATAGATGCGAGTTAAAAGCATCGGTATTCTTGGCGCCGGGAAGGTAGGTATCGTCCTTGCACAACTTGCTCTCAAGGCAGGCTACGATGTGTATATTGCCGGCTCAGGTGATCCAAACAAGATAGAGCTGACGATCAAAATTCTTACCCCAGGAGCTATAGCCATGAAGGCGAGCGATGTAGCTCGTCAAGCAGATATTATCATTCTCGCGCTTCCGCTTGGTAAATACCAAAGTATCCCAAAGAACGAACTAGCTGGAAAGATAGTAATCGATGCCATGAACTATTGGTGGGAAGTTGATGGAATTCGACGTGACCTCACCGATCCAACTACCTCTACAAGCGAAACAATTCAGGCCTTCCTGCCGAAGTCGCGTATTATCAAAGCCTTTAACCACATGGGCTATCATGATCTTCACGATGAACATAAGCCTGTCGGATCGCCCAACAGAAAAGCAATTGCGATTGCTGGCGATAAACCTATCGATGTGGCGACGGTGTCGGAAATCGTAGATCGGCTTGGTTTTGATCCACTTGTCATCGGCCCACTAGCGGCAGGCGTTCGCCTTGAGCCAGGCAGCGGAGCGTTTGGCGCCAATGTCAACGCCGACACCCTTCGCGACATCCTTGATGATTTTACCCGGACAGAACGGGGTAAAGAGGTGCTCGCGGTGCGCACCGGCAAAACCAAATGGTAATAGGCATAATAAGCCCATGGCAACATACGATGACTTTCAAAAATTAGATATCAGGGTTGGCAGAGTTATTACTGCCGAGGACTTTCCTGAAGCACGCAAACCCGCGTATAAGTTAACTCTTGATTTTGGTGACGAGATCGGCATTAAACGCTCAAGCGCACAGCTACCACAGAATTACTCCAAGGAGGAACTGGAAGGTAAGTTAGTTATGGCCGTCGTAAATTTTCCACCTCGTCAAATCGGGCCCTTCATGTCGGAAGTTCTGACACTTGGCGTCCCGGGCGATAACGGTGACTGCGTTCTTATCACCCCTGACAAGGCCGCATCGGTCGGTGGTCAACTTTACTAACCCCGCTCAATAACACGTTTTACTGCCTTAACTACAGCCGGTACATACGGCCCCAACAGTTCGTGGCCAGCGGGCACTACAGTTAACTTCGCCCTATCATTGGCAGCCACGACGTCGTCTAGGTTCTTTTTAATCACCACCGGGTCAAGCGCGCCGTGGAGTATGTGCAGAGGTTTTTTAAGGCGCTTGGCGTCACTGAGCGATGTTTGGTGAATAATACTTGATTCAAGCGCAGCTATGTAAATATCGACGTTATCATGTGTGACATCAAACGCCTTGCCAACAACCTTCAGCTTCGAAGCAAACGGCGCCGCATTCACAACCGCGGCCGGCTTCTTAATGACAAGACGGTAAAAGTCAGTGAGGATTTTATTTGGATTGGGCAGCAGACGACGTCGCTCTTCGTAGCTATAAAAAGGCGGGCTACAGAGGACGAGCGACTTCACAATAAACGGATATCGCTTGGCAATTTCCACTGCTACCAGGCTACCCATTGAATGACCGACAATAATCAACGGTCGACGAATATTTAGCCTCAAAAGTGTCGTCGCAACTGATTGTGCCTGAATTCCTATGTCATACTGCATCCATCTGGGAGCAGGCGACTTACCAAAACCAAGTAGATCGATTGAGATGATACGGATGTCATCAGGCAATTCTTTTACGATTTCATCCCAGGCTGCACCAGAATTACCAATACCGTGAATAAGCAAAACTGTTGCTCGAGGCTTTAGAGCCTTCTGGTCAACATGAACATGCAGTCGGTAGGGGATTCGTAAATATCGATGGACAATTGTATCGAGCATCACTATCTATTATATGTCATGCAAACCTTATGTCTGCTATGCTTAAGCCATGACAGACTTCGCAGCCATCCTAGCATGTATCATTCTTGCTAGCCTAACTGCGTTCCAGATAGCACTTATCCTTGGCGCGCCAATTGGCAGGTACGCATGGGGAGGACAGCATAATATCTTACCAGCAAAATTGCGGATCGCTAGTGCCATCTCCATTGTCCTGTATGGAGTTTTTGCGGCATTCATTATCAGCAAGGCTGGACTGATTCCAGCAATCGGAAATACATCTATCGTCAACGTCGCCGTGTGGACACTTGCGATATACTTTTGTATTGGCGTCCCGATGAATGCTATTTCACGCAGCAAACCCGAACGTGCGCTCATGACACCGGTTGCATTTGCACTGGCAATCACAACCCTTACCCTTGCACTCCAGTAACCTTACCATCAGGCCTTTGTTCGATTTTTTTACTTATCTCGAAGCGCCGTAGACATTCTATCTATCGCCAGTTTTGGGTGATATTGGGAATCCCATAGGAAGTCTTGGCCATATTGAAGCTTACGGTCATCACTTTGCCACATATTATATACATCGGTCACACCCCAGGTACTCCACGATACACAACTCGCTTCAGCAAAACACGTTGCCAAAACATCCGCATATTGCCGTGCTTGCACCTCAGCTCCAGCGATGGCATCGACGTCCATTTCGGAAATATGGACAGAAAGACCCAGTTCCGCCAGAGCACGAATGTGTGCCCGCAGGACAGTAGGATCAATTGCATCAGTCTCCATATCATATACATGCGCCTGCAAGCCAACCCCGTCGAGTGGCGCACCCTGCGATTTCAGTCGCTTTACGAGCGATAAAAACGTATCCCATCGTTCGCCGTCCTCCTCCAGGCCATATTCGTTAATATATAACTTTGCATGCGGATCAGCCTCTTGAGCGGCCATTAGGGCTGTCTTGATGTAGTCTTCGCCCATTGCTTGATACCAGATATGCTGACGTAGCCCAGTGCCGTCTTCGTTGAGCGGTTCATTAACCACATCCCACGAGCCAATCTTTCCTCGAAAATGACTTATCGTTTTGGTGACGTGTTCTTTCATTACACGACGGACTTGCTCCTTATCCACGTCAGTCGCAACTGGCAGCCGCTGCACCCACTGGGGATTCGCTTCGCCAAACACAAGTGTATGACCATGTACCCGCATGCCATTTTTTTGGGCGAGCACAACCATGGCATCGGCTTCTTGGAAGTCATATATGTCAGGCTGTGGATGTATAAATTGCCATTTTAGGGCATTTTCCGTCGTTAATTGACCAAAGTTACCTCCAAAAACCAACTCCGCATAGGTATCATCAGCAACGAGCGGGCCAAGAGCTACCGCGGACCCGATAGTAAAGTCTGGGCGGCGAGCCTGAGCGAGTTGCTGGAGGCCGTCTTGTTGCTTCGTGATAGCCTCCTTGCTCTGTGCATTTTCGGCCCTGATATCCCCATTGATCTTTAGATCAGCAAGTGTCCAACTTGCGCCCGGTGACATGGCGTCAGCACCCACCCAAAGCGTGCCCGAATCAAACAAACCACTTTCGTCGAAAGATGTGATATGAACGTCGTTGAGTCGAACATCTACTCGCCCCTTATGACGCACAAACGTCAGTTTGTTTACGGAACGTTCCGCTAGCGTCCTCTGTTCTCCCGCTACCGGACCTTGTGACGACAACGGCTCACCGTTATACCCATTCCATCGGGTAACCGACACTTGGTTACCGTGGGCAGTTATCCGTACACTTTTTGATTCAACCCTAAACTCATCTTGAATAATTGGTGGGCGATCGTAAAATTGCACCACTGCAGCACCTGAGATATCCCGCATAGTCATCAAGATCTCAAAATCACCCAGGACGCGAAAGTAGCTTCCATAAAGATTTACAGGAGGGTTAGGCTGCCCGCCACTACCATCTTGATTAACAATAGTCCTACCAAGCTGACGGACATACAGGCCCTTTGTACTTGCAGAAGTACCGGGCATATAATTCCAACCTGCACTAAATTGGTTGGCGCTTTTCATAATCGGGATAATATTTGCACTATTCTGGCCCCGAACTGTCATGTACGCACCACCAATAATTAACACAGTTGTTAATAGCGCCACTCCCGTAATTACGGCACCTCTGGCAGTAAATGTTTGCAATCGATAGCGTCCGCTCATGCATTTTTACCTCCACATTACAGTTACTTATCACTCAAAAATGTCTAATCGATCAATTAATGGTGCGTTTGTTCGTACGCTTTTAACTGATTTATATTTCTGACAATGATGCGTTTATGCTTAATCTCTAAGAGGCCCTTTTGCTTTAAGCCTCTCATCTCGCGGCTCACCGTTTCTCGCGATAGCCCAACCTTTGCACCCAGTTCGCGTTCGGTCATATCGAGACTATATCCACCACCAAGGCGCATCTCGCCCAATCGATGACACATAACTATCAGTTCATGCATAATGCGCTTTTTTGCACTGCCTGCAACCAGATAGACCATGCGGTCGACAATGTCATCAACCCCATCGTACAAATGCGACAAGAGATCGAGCGTCATATCGGCATGGGTGGCTAAAAAATTGAGCACCACTAATGCTGGTGCTCGACGCAATTCCATGTCGGTATCTGCCTCATAAATGTATCTGGTAGCGGATTGGTTTAATATTAACGATAAAGGGAAGAGTGCGGGTTCTTTAAAGATATCTAACGTTATCTCGTCACCTTTGTACGATATGTCGTACACTTTCATCCGTCCCTGAACAAGATAATATGCATAGTCAGTGCTTTCACCGGGCAATATTAACACCTGGCCTTTCTTGTAGTGATGGGCGGGGTATTCTTTGAACAAGTCGTCTATACCTTTACGTGTCGATAAATTCATGCAGCTCCCATAACTCCTGATCTATGAATACTCTTACAGTACCACTCTAAAACCCCTGTTGGATGTGAGCATGATCACATATGGATCACGGCTTCTGTCACTCATTTAATTTTCAGCAAACTTTATCATTAAGGTTATAGGGTTATTGCGCGCGAGGGGAGGTCACATGATAATACAACTACTAGCAAGCACTACCGACATCAACTACTTCACCGGCTTCGAGTCGATGCGCATACAAAATCTTTTACTCTTCTTATCAATCTTAAGTCTCGTCGTATGGGCACTTGTCATACTAAGCATAGTCATACGATTTAGTGCAAAGATAATGTTAATTTATCGCACACGGAATCGAAGCAACAGGCAATAAGCATGGATATTAATACGCTTCTTTACTACATATTCAGTATCACAAGCATTTCGTACATCATACATCTTGGCTATTATCTAATTTGCGCTTCATTTTATGACGTATGGCAGTTCCGGCGTACGCATCATAGCCAAAAAAGCGGAGATGCAGTGTATGCACCCACTGTCACAGTATTGATTCCTGCCCACAACGAAGAGAAGGTGATCATGCGCTGTCTTGATTCAATTGCCGCCAGCACATACCCCGACATAAAGGTCATTGCCGTTGATGATGCGTCTAGCGATACGACTGCACAGCTCCTGCGCCAGTATGCACGCAGTCACCCTAAAATGAATTTGCGTATCATACGGAAACGCATCAACGTCGGCAAAGGCGCAGCTCTCAATTATGCACTCAAAAAATACGTCAGAACCGACTTGGTTATGACACTCGACGCAGATTCAATCCTCTCGCCGATCGCCATAGAAAGAGCCGTCAGCTACTTTAAAAATTCAGAAGTGGCTGGCGTTGCAGCGAATGTCCAAATCATCAATGAGCATACAACCCTTAGCTTGTTGCAGAAATTTGAGCATATGCTGGGGTATCGCACGAAGAAGGCCTATTCACTGACAAACTGCGAGTACGTCGTAGGCGGCGTCGCCTCTACCTACAGAATGAGCGCCATGCGAGCGGTAAAGTTTTACGACACTGACACCCTCACTGAAGATATCAGTGTCAGTATGAAAATTATCGCCAAGGGCAATCGTGCTCATCGGATTTTATACGGATCAGATGTCGTTGCCATGACTGAAGCGGTTGGCAATCTCGGTGCGCTATTTCGTCAAAGATTCCGCTGGAAATATGGCAGTTTACAAAATCTTTTCAAGCATCGCCATCTGATAGGGAGCGCTCATCCCGACTTTACCGCAATGTTAACGCTCTATCGGATCCCTACCTCCATTATCTCTGAGCTTATTTTACTGCTGCTTCCATTGTCATGGGCGTATGTCATCTATCTGGTCGTTGCACACGGGGGACTGCCGTTGGTTTTCGGAGCCTACCTAACGGTCACGGTCTATATGCTTCTCACGCTATGGCATGATGAGCATCTTACGCGCAAAGAACAGCTCTACCTATCCCTCTACTTGCCAGTTATCTACCTCATATTCTTCATTATGGATATCGTTCAGGTTGCCGCTGTCATCAGGTGTTGTGCCCGCCTACCGCAGCTGGCTAAACACAAAGATATAGGATCGACATGGATTTCGCCCCCACGCATCGGCAGCCAAGTAGCGCTTACGACTATAGAGGGCAAGCGATCATGAGTACATTTCGACGCATACTACTGAATCCTTTTGTGCTGATCATACCTGTCGCGTGCGCACTTAGCGTACTCTACTACTTTTACACTCCAAGCCTGTCGGCCGGCGTTACATCAACGCATAATATTCTTCCAAACAGCGACTTTAGTAGTCGAAGCCCTGATGGATTTCCAACCGGATGGCAGCTATCTCCCCGTGTATCCGGAGTGGCCTATACGACGCCGCCAGGCTACAGTAGTCAATCCTCCCTGCGCGTCGAGAGCACTTCGCCCAGTAGCAAGAGGGGTGCGACAGTCGCAAGCCCCGAAGCGAGCGTCCAGGGTAGCCATACGTATTTCTATAAAAGCTATTATAAATCGTCTGTGCCGTTTGATCTCATCCTGCAAAAGACTGATACTTCGGGCATAGCAACGCGCATGATCGTTAGGCGCTACCCGGCAAGCCAAGAATGGACGACCGCATCATCGGCAGTGACCACAGACCCCTCGTCTCAATCAGTTCGCTTTCTCTACAACCTACCAAGCACCGGTAGTCTACACCTAAGCGACACATATCTACAGGCCGATCCGCAAGACATCACCTTACCAAAGGAGCCGAGCTTAGCACAAAACAGCATACCCGAATTACAACCAGGCCAACCTGAGCCCGAATCGCCAGCTGGCTGGAATGCGTTTCACAGCGGCACAAATAGCGCTAAATTCGAAAGCCTACAGCAAGCAAATCACACTCCCTACCTTCGCACGGAGCTATCCGAATACAAAGACGGGGAAGCAAAATGGCAGCATCGCCCAATCCCAACATCCCCGGGAGACTATTCGCAGTTTAGTGTTGCATATCGAGGGGAGGGTACGGTAGAGCTCGTGGCCGAGTATCTACTCTCAACAGGCGAGAGGCAATTCGTCACACTATCAAACCTACTGCCGACAGCTAGTTGGTTGAGCTACCAGACGTATATTACAACGCCGCCTAACGCGGCATCTGTGACTGTAAGTGTCGTACTTAAAAGTAATGGGGCAGTGGAAACGAAAGACTATTCGTTACGTAAAGTCACCCAAAATGGCGCACGCGCATGGCAACGTCCACTTCTGTCGTACGCGTTTGATGATGGATGGTTATCGGCATACAATAACAGCATCGCTCGCCTCAATCGAGCCGGCCAAAAAGGCACCTTCTATATTAATCCATCGAGTATCGACACCCCTGGCTTCATGACAACAGCCAATGTCGCGGCGCTCAACACTCAGGGTCATGAACTTGCCTCACACAGCTATGAGCACATCGATCTCACTCGCCTCGCTAATACCGAAATTAATCACCAGCTACAACATGCCAACGATTACTTCAGACAGGTTTTTGGCATGCAGTCCGTCAACTTTGCAACCCCTCTTGGCAACGATGACGCGCAACTGCAATTTTATGCACGCAAGTATTATACGTCTATGCGCGGCACCCAGGATGGTATCAACACCAAACAATCCTTCGACCCTTATAATATACAGGTCCTGTATGTCGGCAAGGATTTATCATTGTCACGGCTGAAAGAAACCATTGCGCAAACTCAGGCTGCACACGGCTGGCTCATCCTGGTATATCATCGCATTGACGGTGCGACCGCAGACAATACAACCATCACGCCCGACCAGTTTAATTCCCATATAGACACCATTGAAGCTAGCGATATCACTGTCATGACCGTCAATAAAGCACTGCGAGAGATCAAGCAGCAATAAGGAGGAGTTTCATGAATACGATCTATCAGTCTCTCGGTACCATTGAGAGAATAAAAAGTGCCATACGCAGCCCCATACTGACATATATTGCACTCGCCGTTATCACGGTGACAGGAGCTATATTCCTTATACGGCATAGCTCCGTTATTGGCGCCCTCGCCAGTAATCCAGCGCCGGCAGCAAAGATCTCATTTACTTTTGACGATGGCTTTGCGAGCGTGGCCACACAGGCTCAACCGACCCTCGCAAAATACGGAATCACTGGTACGAGCTACGTCACAACCAAGTGTGTCGGCATGACAACCGTACCAAACACTTGTCGCGCAGATACGGGCCGAAGATATATGACCTGGACCCAAATTAAACAAGTTCAAGCCGCTGGCTGGGAAATCGGGTCTCATACACAGACCCACCCTTACCTTGCTAGCAGTGATGCATCTGACGGGCAGCCAAATGTCTTAACGCCAGCACAGGTTGCCGCCGAGCTTGCCGGAAGTAAAGCAGACCTGGCCGCTCAAGGAATTACGGCAACCGCATTTGCTTCACCTTACGGTGACTACTCAAATGCCACCCTTGCACAGATTGCTCAATACTATACCTCACACCGAGGCTTTGCTGATCAAAATGCTAATTTATGGCCATACAATGACTATCTACTCAACAATATGCCCGTCCAAGTTGGCGTATCGGTAGCGCAAGTGAAAGCCAAGATCGATGCGGCAATCGCAAATAAAGAATGGCTGATTCTGACCTTCCACGATATCGCGGTCAATCCAAGTAGAGATCCAGAAGACTACCAATACAGCACCGCCAATCTTGATCAAATCGCTGCGTACGTTAAGACAAAGCAGAATGCGGGACTTGTAACGCCAGTCAATGTAAGCAAAGGACTCGTGACGACCGATACAAACCTTCTACAGGGCAGCAGCTTTGATGCTGGCCTATCTAGCGGCTGGGCAACCGACAAGCCAACTGCTATCGTCGCCGACAATGCCAGCAACGGAAACATACCAAGTCCAGCCAGTTCAATAAAACTGACAGCTTCTACAAGTAACGGTCATCTATTTTCGCCAACAATTGCAGTCGACTCCAACACCACGTACATGCTCAAGAATTACCTCAAAGTAACCGGCATTACTAACTCTGTTGTCGGATTCTATATTGATGAATATGACGGTGCTGGCAACTGGCTGACAGGGCAGTATAAGAACGGGGAATCAGCTCCATTTGTAGAGAGCTATAACTTCACCTACAAACCCTCTTCATCGGCTGTAAAAAGTGCCCGACTCCAGGTGATTGTTCCAGCAAATTCTGGAGTAACTGCCTACATAGACAACCCTCAATGGTTTGCGCTAAGCACCTCGACTCCACCAGTACAAACGAATCTTGTCGCCAACGGAAACTTTGACGCGGGTATCAGTGGCGGATGGATAACCGATGACGCGACCCGCATAATTGCAGACTCGGCTAATCATGGCAGCCCGTCAAACGCAGTGCATTCAGTTGCAATTACCTCAGGAACGCAAAACGGCCACTTATTCTCACCGAAAGTGACAGTTGACCCGGCTAAGACATACAGTCTCATCAGCTACTTAAATCTCTCACAAATCACTAGCGGTGAAGTTGGCTTTTATATCGACGAGTACGACGCTGCCGGAACCTGGATCTCCGGACAATACAAGACAGGGATTCGAGGGGTGAGCACTGGTGACATCAACTTACAGTACAAGCCTACATCAACAAATGTAAAGACAGCCAGCCTGCAGGTTATCGTGACGGCTAACAGCGCTATTAGCGCCTACTACGATGACGTTCGATGGTACCAGCAATAATCAGTTGGTAGTTTACAAATTTTGATCCAATTACGCTTGTGCTATATACTTTACATTAACTATGTGGGCAAAAAACAAGCAAAGCGGCTTTACGATTGTTGAACTCTTGATCGTAATCGTAGTAATCGCCATCCTTGCGGCTATTACTGTCGTCGCATATAACGGTATTCAGCAAAGAGCCAACAACAATAAGACCACTCAAGCGCTTTCTAGCTGGATTAAAGCACTCACGCTCTATAAAGCCGACAACGGACGCTGGCCTGCCGGATGGGTATGTTTGGGCGAGGGCTATTCCTATGGCGTTTCCGGAACCGACACAAGCGGTACCGCCCAATGCCGCCAAACTGGCACAGTAGGCTACCTCGAGACCACTGCGTTTAACAACTCAATGAGGCCATATATCAATAGTTTTCCAACTCCAGCATTCATTACTGCGCGACAAGACGACTCCAACTGGAGACGAGGATTAATGTACGCATACGGCGGTGGCGACGGCACGGTTGTATATATTGAAGCAGCCATGGCGGGGCAACTTAGCGAATGCCCGGTCGCGAGCGGTATTAGTGCAACGAGTCGAGCAATCTGGGGCCAAAACACCTACTGCAATTATTACATTGGTCGTACAACTGACACGTAACCGCTTCATTCCGGTTACGCCATATGGTACAGTTGAAATAATATGTGGGCAAAAAATAAACAACGCGGCTTTACAATTGTTGAGCTACTGATCGTGATAGTCGTGATTGCCATTCTTGCAGCCATTACTGTCGTCGCTTACAACGGCATCCAGCAGCGTGCCGACAATACAAAGCGCGTCGCCGCGGCAAGGGAATGGTACAAGCGCATTCAAACATACATTGCCATGAACGGAACCTACCCTCCGGGCGCACTCAATAATCATGCCTGTCTTGGCACGGGCTATCCAACGGACCTCGACGTCAACCCTGACGAAGACTGCTTGGGCACAGGCAACG
This sequence comes from uncultured bacterium, assembly GCA_966210935.1. Taxonomy (GTDB): domain Bacteria; phylum Patescibacteriota; class Saccharimonadia; order Saccharimonadales; family Saccharimonadaceae; genus CBIHLX01. The sequence goes on from CBIHLX010000008.1 coordinate 14,471, forward strand.
TTAAGCATCCTAATGCAGCCCTCAACAACGCATTGGCAACTCTGGGTCCGCACCCCGTCTTCCCCCCAGAAAAGCTCGTTACTACGGCAGGCATAGGCACGACCGCAGGCATCAGTCTGCGCTCCGTCGATGCTCTTGACCCTGGGACACCAAATGAAAAGTTAATCTATCCTTTTCTTTATTACTGGCTAAAAGGCTCTAACCAAGATTGTGTACTTCGTCCCGTGGCGACATCCGTCACTGGGGGCTATACATCCGGCACCGGAATTAGCACCGTTGCAAACGAAGGCGGCCATACGCGCTGCATGATCCTTTTGCCCGATCCGGCATCCCTATAGAAATCTTTCTAATCACGTGAATCGCCACGGCTCATTAGACGATTCTATTAATTCATCTTGTACTTCTCGGCATTAGCCACAAGTGCTTTACCATTTCCTGTATCAAGCCAATGTCGGTAAGCAAAGCTTAATGGATCGTGTCGCTCCTGCCACATGGTGCGAGCATAGCGTGCATAGACTATAGTCTGGCGCTCATATTTCTCAAGTCCTTGCCACTTCTCGTCACGATAAAGATTTGCAGCCACATACCCGCCGTTATACCCGGCCGTCACGAGAGTCACCGTTTCATCCCAGCTCGGCCCCTGATCATCATTTCCATACTGATCAATAAGATGCTTTGCATAGATTGCACCGAATTCAATACTTGTATCCGGATTTTTTAGGTCATACGTCGGTTTTTTATTAGCTTCGTCAATGAGGCGATTATTAATATCGCCGGCCGTCATATCCGTAATCTGCATCAAACCCTTTGCCTCGCCACTATCAGCATTAGGGTCACCACCCGATTCTAGCGTCATCATGATAGCTAGTAGATTTGGATCGACACCATACTGATTCCCGTACTTTTCAATCAGTGGCTGCCACCGCTTTACTGTATCGGGGAGCCAAGTAATCGTTAGTGCTTTTTCCGCTTCACCATACTCTGGCTGAAGAGGGGCAGCCTCAGCGGACTGCTGCTTGCGAATCTCTTGATAAATATTGTTCCCTCCAAGAGTAACTAACACTCCTGCCGAAAAAGCCGCGGCACCTAGTAGCAGCTCCCGGCGTTTCATTTTCGATTTACTCCACCGTCGCTTCTCCATAACTCTATTATAGTGCATCCAGAAACGACTTAGCTTAAGCACTTCACTTGTCGACACCAAACCACAGGAGCTATAATAAATATAGATACTCGCATCACTAGCGGCGAGAGGGGGAGGTGGTATGGTACGACGCATTTTACTATCCGCAGCAGTACTTTTTGTTAGTATTTTTACTCCACTACAAGCCGATGCCACAAGCGGAACTTACGCTGCTCTTGGCGATTCAGTTGCAGCCGGCGCCGGACTAAGCGGCGGCACAGCCCCATGCTTTCAATCGCCAGAATCGTACGGCTACACTGTCAGTAACATGACCGGTCTGCCTTTTCATCACTTAGCATGCACAGGAGCTAAGGCAGATGATGGCCTATACGGCGACCAGGCCCGCGATGGTTTTATACTACCAGCTCAACTCAAACAGGCATTTGAAGGCGGCACCCCTAGCTTGATATCGATCACTATTGGCGCCAACGATGCGCGCTGGACACAGTTTATTCGCCAATGCTACTACATCACCTGCGGCTACGATATCGATACCGCGCGCTATGCGGCCTATCTTGCCGATCTAAAGCTAGAGCTTAATGTGATCATGGCAAAAATCCACACATTAAGCAGTGGCACACCTCCTCAAGTTATTGTCACTGGCTACTATCAGCCATTGTCGACAACCGTCTGCAATGATACGGCAGGTCTGACAACGAATGAAATCTCTTGGCTCCGTGCTCGAACTAACGCTCTAAATAACGCCATCAGCGGCACGGTTGCGAAGTACTCATACGCCAAATATGCTCCTGTTGACTTTGCAGGTCATGAGCTTTGCTCAAATGACCCATGGATACAGAGTCCTGCGCAGGGAGCGCCATTTCACCCTACTGCAGCTGGGCAAGCCGCAATCGCCAATGCTGTTTTTGAAAAATACACGAATCCAGCTCCTCCTGTAGAAACACATTCCTACAGAGAGCGCCTACTTGACTGGTTTAGGCAATACGGAGATTGGTAGGGTAAGGCGATGTGTGGCCGCTACGTTCTCTACGACCTAGAAGCACTCTATCTCCACTATGACCCACCCGCAAAGTTTGACATGTCGCCTAACTTCAATGTCGCCCCCAGCCAATCGATGCCTATTATTACTCAAAACGGTATAGAGATAATGCGCTGGGGACTAATACCGCGATGGGCAAAAGATGAGAGAATCGGCTACCGCCTGATTAATGCCCGCAGTGAATCAGTTTTTGATAAGCCTATCTGGAAATCTGCGGCATTAAATCGTCGCTGCCTCGTACCTGCTAACGGCTTTTATGAATGGCAGCGGCGCCAAAAAGGCAAACAGCCATTCTATATTCACCCAAAAGATCAATCGCTTTTTATGTTTGCCGGCATATGGGAGACATGGCAGCATGAAGGCAGGGAACTACACACCTACTCCATTTTAACGACTACCCCAAATAAGGAAATGACCGCCGTTCATAATAGAATGCCGGTCATTTTACATAAAGAAGACCAGGCGCAATGGCTTGCAGCCGATACAAAGGAAGATCTTGAACCGCTACTTATGCCGTACGCCGACCACATGCTTGAAATGTTTGAAGTCAGCAAGTCGGTCAATGTCGTAAAGTTCAACGACAATCGTCTCATTATGCCAATTAACAGCCACTAAATAATGCAGCGCAGGTTACCAGGCTCAACGCGCACTCGCACCTGAGTACCAGCAGACAAGTAATATACTTCGCCATCCAATTGGATTGACGTTTTACGCGTGCAGGTGAAGACATAAGACTTCACGCGCAGTTCTGTCTTAAACCCGGCAAACGCACCCCGCACAAAATGCAGAAGAAGAGAGAAGAAGTGCTTGCTTTCACTTTCGGTTACTTCCATTTTACCGTCAGTGAATGACGCGTTTTCGGTCAGCGCTAGTACCTTTGACATGCGCGCTATATTACTAAAAATAACACTGTCATAGCGATAAGTACGGCCGTTACGACGGATCTTAACTGGACTATGTGTAAAGAAGTGAGTTGCTACAATCCAAGCTTCGCGGAACCGATTGAGCTTGGTCTTAGTAAGTGTCTCCCCAATATGCGAGGTGAGTCCGATTCCTGCGTATGAATGCGCATAACGCGTCCATGGCTTGCCGTCGATTTGAGCATCAACTCTGATCGTGTCGATTGTCGTGGCCTGCACGCGCAATATACGATCAACGACATCTTCGGTATGAATCGCGTTATAATGATCGTTCGCGTTACCCCCCGGCAGCAGACCGGTAATAACTTTATTGTCAGGCACACTCAGTACACCATTGATCAAATCATGATAACTACCATCGCCACTTGATGAAATCAGAATACAAGGCTTACCCCGAAGGGCGTACTCACGAGCCATTTCTTCACTATGACCTGCATGTTTTGTCGCTACGCAGGTCACATCAATCGACTTCTTCGCCGCTTTTAATTGCTTTGCGAAAAGAAATGCCTGCTCTTTACTAGGTCCTGTACTATAGGGATTATAGATAATAACAATTGGCGGCACTTTCATAGATTAACCAATTGTTACGACATCTTCCGGTGTCTCATCACGCTTCGAAGCAACAATAGAGGCGGCGATAATTGCTACACCAACAATACCCGCAATCGCCTCAGGGATACCAAAGAACAGGCTAGTAATGAGGAAAATTGCCAACACGCCAATCGTATAATGAGCACCGTGCTCTAGGTAATGGTACGTATGAAGGGTCTTGTGATGCACCATGTAAAGCGTGAACGAGCGCACCCACAGGGCGCCGACGCCAAGACCGATAGCAATCAAAATAACATTATTCGTAATCGCAAAGGCGCCAATAACGCCATCTAGACTGAAGCTCGCATCGAGCACTTCAAGATAAAGAAATGCCGTGAAGCCAGCAAGGCCAGTTTTAACCAACGTCTTGCCCGCAACCGCCTTGGCGTTTTGCCGACGACTAAACAGCTCGGTAAGCCCCTTGATCGCAAGATACAAGCCGATACCGAACAACCCAGCGCGAAGCGTTTCAGCAGGATGGGCGTTGAATGGCAGGAGTGCAACAATACCAGTAATCACAACACTGATAACCGTAGGCATCCAACTGTGACCAATCTTCTGCAAAGCACGCTCAAACTTCTTAAGCCATAGCACGTCACGGCGTCGATCAAGGAAGAAATCAAGGGTTAACATTGTCAGGAACATACCGCCAAATGATGCGATACTTGGATGCGCTGCATGAATTTTTTCCGCGTACTCATCCGGTCGATTAAGCGCAAGGTCCACAACCTCGTTCCATCCCAGACCGGCACCAAGCATAACAACAGCAATAGGGAAGACGATACGCATACCAAATACCGCAATCAAAATACCTACTGTCATGAACATCTTCTGCCAAAATGGACTCATCGTATTAAGGATACGAGCATTAATAATTGCGTTATCAAAACTAAAAGTCATTTCGATTACAATAAGGGCAAGCGTCAGTAACGCAGCCTGGAGGCCAAGCGTAGCACCCACAAAGACGAGAGCGGAGAGGCTAATAAGAACAGAGACGGCAAAAATGCGTGCCGGGGAGTGGGGTTTAAAAAGATGATGCATATTCACTATTATACAGATTATTCGTAAGCATAGGCGTGTATATCGCGGCACATATTTGCTATACTGTCATATATGAAATCCTTGAGTCTCACTAAGCCGCACGTGATTGTCATGGTAGGGGTACCTGGCAGCGGCAAAAGCTTTTTTGCAGAAAAATTTGCCGAGACCTTCCACGCGCCCTATCTATGTCGCGACAAGGTAGTGAGCCTTGTCCGGGACAGTGCGGCAGCAGATAAACTTATTTTGATGAATCTTGCGGAGTTCATGAAGACAAAGCATTCAATCATCATCGAAGGCCCCACACTTAGTCGTGCCGAGCGCACCGAAATCAACAAGCTTGCCCGCAAATCCGGCTACGAGGTGCTCCTTGTTTGGGTACAGACACACCCAGATACTGCAAAGACGCGCAGCCTCAAGGCAAGCAAGAGTGCAACCATACAGTCTGTACGCACGCCAGACAATTACGACCAACAGGCAAAGCGCTTCAACCCACCAACTGCGCAGGAGAGGCCTGTTGTCATCAGCGGGATGCACACCTATGCCACCCAGGTACGCGCCGTACTCAAAAAACTCTCTCAGGATCGCACCGAAACCACAACCCAGGCTCGTCCTCCGGCACGCGAAATGCCACCAACAGCACCGAAGCCACCTCAACGTCGCAATATCACCATCAACTAGACCATGCCCACAATCAATGACGAAGAATTTGGAACGATCAACCTGCGGCGCACCGCCAAGGCTCGATACGTCCGTATTCGAGTTGCACCAGACGGTCGCCTCCGAGGCTCAATGCCGCTGTACGCGCCACTTTTTCTTGCAAAGCAACTTGTTAAAAATTCCCGCGCCCAACTTCGAGAAATGATTCGCGAGCAACATGCCGATACGATATTCACGCCTGGTATGCGAATCGGCAAGAGTCACACACTTATCGTACAGCCAACAACCCGAAAGTCTCTTCGTGTTACACGTCACGGCCAGCAAATACTTGTCGAGCTACCCGCCGAAGCGTCACTTCAACACCCGGACGTCCACCGAAAAGTTCGCGATACCATGATTGAAGCCCTTCGGGTCGAAGCTAAGAGCTATCTACCAAAACGACTAGCCTACCTGGCAAATCAACACGGCTTCTCTTATAGCAGTGTTCGGTTCTCACATGCCAGTAGCCGATGGGGAAGTTGCAGTAGCAACGGAACAATCAGTCTTAATATCGCCCTGATGAAGCTCCCGTTTGAACTAATTGACTACGTCCTTATTCACGAACTGAGCCATACACAAGAGATGAATCACGGCGAAAGCTTCTGGGAACTAGTGGAAGCAGGGGATCCACATTACAAGCAGCATCGTGCAGAACTTAAAAAAGAAACGCCATCTATTTAAAAAGGTTACGTTTCACTATATAATAAGGCCAACTATGTTTGGGGGTGGGATGACAGTAAATCAGCAGACTGCGAGAATTATTCGTTTAGCTGGGCTATTGCTGCCATTTGTCTTGCTTATCTACGGAGTGCTCGTGCACACCGGAAGCGTCGATCAGACCAACTACACAGGGATGACGACCCTTGTCACTATACTGACTCCTTGGATTATCTTAGCCACTCTTCTTTATGTAAGCCCAGTCAAGAACCGTACCGACGCTCTCACGCGCATTATAAGCTATCACCTATTTGCAGGCCTCTATGTGTTGTTTGTGGCAGGATTTTCAGCACCATTCATTGCGGCGTGGGTACTCCTGTTTATGGTCTCCTACGCTTACTTCTCTCATAAAGGCCTGTCTGCAAGCATTGCGTTTCTAATAGCAGTTGCGCTACTCAACATAGCACTCCATACCGCCAATCCGGGTGCTCTCGTTAATACTCTTTTAGCCCTACTGGCAATCCTCTCAATCGGTCTTATTGCGATAGCCATTGGTCGATCACAAGAGATTGACGGTGCAGAGTTAAATCGCAGCAAAGCAGAAGAGAGTCTGCAGCGCGACCGTATTCTCACTATTGTTAACAACCTGGCAGACGCGGTTCTTAGTGTCGACAAAGACGGCGTGATTCGCGTATATAACTCGGCTAGTCTCAATCTACTCGACACAAACACCAGCCTTAACGGCCACCATATCAACGAAATCATCACCCTCTATGATACTGATGAAAAGCCTGTTGATCTATTCACAGAGCTGCGTAAGTCTCGTTCTGCGGTCGTACGTGACGACCTTTCGCTCCATATCGAAGAAGACAAGCTGCGTCTTGAGTTAACCTTTTCACCGATTCGCGGCAATTTCAGCAAGTCAAAGCGTAGCGCGGCGCATGACGGCTATATTATCATCTTACGAGACATCACCAAGGCTAAGAGTCTTGAAGAAGAACGGGACGAATTTATTAGCGTGGTTAGCCATGAATTGCGTACGCCAATCACGATTGCCGAGGGTACTATTAGCAACGTCCAGCTCATGATGGAACGCCCAAATATCGCTAAAAATATCCTCAAAGAGGGTATTACGACCGCTCATGAGCAAGTTATCTTCCTGTCGAAAATGGTAAATGATCTCTCGACACTGTCGCGCGCCGAGCGTGGCGTTGCGGACGCTCCCGAGCTCATTGATGTGCGCTCACTGGTGAATGATCTCTACGGTGAGTACGCCTCTCATGCAGAGAAGAAAGGCCTCCACTTCAACCTTGATCTCGGCATGAGGCTTGGTCATGTATCGGCGAGCCGCCTATACCTCAAAGAGCTTCTTCAGAACTTCATTACAAACTCTATCAAGTACACCAAAGAGGGCAGCGTCACTTTGTCTGTCAGCAACAAAAACGGTATCGTTTCATTTAGTGTTAAAGATACAGGTATCGGCATTAGTAAGTCCGACCAAGCAAAAATCTTTAATAAGTTTTACCGCTCAGAAGATTATCGCACCCGCGAAACCGGCGGCACTGGGCTTGGGCTTTATGTTGCGGTTAAGCTCGCTAAAAAGCTTGGCACTAAAATTGACCTTACTAGCCGACTCAATCACGGCTCTACATTCAGCTTCGCATTGCCAGAAGAAACTAAAGAATAATTCCTACTTATCTATAACAATATAGTCATCTTGCATCACTGGAGCAGTGACCAGGCGGCCCTTCCATGTAATGGTATTGGTCATATACCCAATGACACTCGCGACTAAAAGATAGATCTCTTGCACAACCACAAGTGGCCATACGATAGCCGCAGCCCACGCACCGCCCAGTCTTACGCGGGCGCAGTACACGCCGTAAAGCAACGAGAAGCCAAGCGAAAGTGCCGCAAACCAAATACCGACCACCTCATCACGGTTAACGAGCGCAAAAACCACACCTACTAGTGGCACGTTCATAAATAATAGTAAGAAAATCGCGCCAAGTGCGTTTACTGGCGCGCTGCCAACCATAGGATAGAGTAACCGACGACTCGTCTCGAGCTGTGAACTCCACTTCTTCTCTTGATATACATTTAACTGCCGACTGCCAAGTAGGAAGTGGTAACGCTTTGTCCCCAGGCGCTCGGCGAGGCGCTGTTCCGGGCGAATATCACCCGCATACGTCGTAAAACCACCGCACTCATCTAGTAAGACATCGCGGTCAATCAACCATACGGCACTCGTCGTTGCCGGCGTCTGGCGACCAGAAAGAAGCACCTCCCATAAGTACCGTAGAGGTGTAAATAGTACACGAAGACTAAAGTGATCACGCTGCAACGGCAACACAGATACCATGTCAACAGCCTCAGCCGCACTATAGGCGACTAACTGGCTGATTGTTGTCGGACCAACCTTGGTGTCAACATCCAGAAAGACAACTTTTGATCCACTTGCTTCACGGGCCAAAATCGATAAAGCATGATTTTTACCAAGCCAACCATCAGGCAGGGGAACACCCGGCACAAAACGCACACCCGCATGCGCAAATGAACGCACGAGCATCGAGGTATTGTCATCCGAGTTATCATCAAACACCACAATTTCGATCTTTGGATAATCGCTCGCCAGCACCCTCTCAAGACATTCGGCAAGCGCATGTGTTTCATTGCGCGCAGGAATACACACTGAGACACTTGGAATGTCTTCTGCCAAGGCAGACGTTTTTTTAATAGTGAAGCGGCGCAGCGCAATACTGAGGCGTACAGCCATAAAAGCCAGCAGTACTGTTAATACACTTCCGATACCGATAGTTAGGATAGGCTCAAGCACAATACCCGTATGATATCATCCTTGACGAAATAGGGGTAGCTAGCTACAATATTACTTGACAGTCTGCACATGCAGACTTTTTAATTTGGAGAGTTATTTTGGCAACCAAAAAAGCATCGTCAACAAAAAAGGCTCCAGAGGCCAAGACTCGGGTGACTCGCATTAGTGCAACCGAAACCCCAACACCAAAAGCAGCACCTTCAAAGAAGCAATCAGCAGTCAGCATTGACACAGCGCCAAAGAAGAACCGTAGTATACGCGGTGCCGCTAAGCCATTTGTATCTCTCGGCGGCTACTTTAAAGGCGCGTGGCAAGAACTACGCGAAGTACGTTGGCCAGATCGCCGTGCTACGTGGAGCATGACCGGTGCATTACTCGGCTTTACCGCGTTTTTCGTCGCCCTCATCCTGCTACTTGATGCGCTATTTAAATATATTTTTGAACTGATTTTACAATAAGGAGATCTATGAGTAAGAATCGTTATGACAGTACCCGCCAATGGTACGCCATCCACACCTACAGCGGCTATGAAGAAAAAGTAGCTGATAGCATCCGCCAGCGCATTAACGCCGTCGACATGGCCGACAAGATTTTTGACGTCATGGTACCAAAAGAAAAGCAAATTCAGATCAAGAACGGTAAGCGCAAGGTTGTCGAAAGCAAGATCTTCCAGGGTTACGCCCTCGTTGAAATGAAGCTGACCGATGAAACTTGGTACATTGTTCGCAACACACCTGGCGTGACCGGTTTTGTTGGTAGTGGCACCGAGCCAACTCCAGTATCTGAAAGTGAGATCAGCAAGATCAAGAAGCGCATGGGCGTCGAAGATCCAAAGCACAACATCGACTTCTCAGAAGGTGAAGTTGTCTCAATTACTGACGGTCCTTTCAAGGGCTTCGATGGCGCCATCTCTGAAATCGACACCCAAAAGGGTAAGATCAAGGTTATGGTCAGTATGTTCGGCCGCGACACACCGGTTGAGCTCGACGCACTCCAAGTCAAGAAAGTCTAACAACTCAAACACCTCCTCCGGGAGGTGTTTTTTTAAGGAAAATTACAGCCATGACTGGCTTTGAAAACATCCCTGAAGAAAAACGAGAAGTAGCCGCACCGCCGAGCGAAAACAATACGCATCAAAGTCCGTTGTACGTTGTCGCGTTTAAGGAGTCAGCAACAAAGGACCCATCAATTATCACGCGTCCCGGTATGCGACTATTGCTCGGCAGTCGCACGATTGCCCGATCAATTGAATTTGACGCAAACACGACTGCTCGTCAGCATGAAATCATATCATCTGCCCATGCACGCTTATCGTTGCCGTTTGATAAGGATGAGCCATACACACAGGGTTACAGCGTCCGCCGTGCAGGCCACACACCGCTTCCTGATATCGCCGACTTCACCCGGACCGAATACGAAGAAAACCACGGCCTCACACTTGAGCTTCACGATTACTCAAGTCTTGTTGAACAGCTTGAGCAAATCCCAGGTCGTCAACTTGAGGCTGCCTACCTTCGAAAATTTGGCGATTTCATCCTTACGCACCGCGGTTAGCACCTTGCTTTTTCCTCTGTTTTCGGCTACAATATGACAG